>JBDUAY010000091.1:0-15796 GCA_040004415.1 Bacteroidota bacterium
TTTTTGAAAGTGAATTATTTGGCCATAAAAAAGGTTCGTTTACGGGTGCAGGTGAAGAAAGAGAAGGAAGGTTTGAAGCTGCCAATGGCGGCACGCTTTTTTTAGATGAGATCGGGAATATTTCTATGCAGCAGCAGGCAAAATTGCTGAGTGTTTTACAAAACAGGCAGGTGGCAAGAGTGGGCAGTAATGTTGCCATCGATATTGACATCCGGTTGGTATGCGCTACAAACCTGCCACTGGCCGAGCTTGCAAACGAAAACCGTTTTAGAAAAGATTTGGTTTACCGGATCAATACAGTAGAAATTATTGTACCGCCGTTAAGAAAAAGAGAAGGAGATATTATTATGCTGGCGAATCATTTTATAAAAATATATGCAGCAAAATATTTAAAACCAGAACCCCGCTTTGATGCTAAGGCAATTGAAAAACTAAAGCAATATCATTTTCCCGGCAATGTAAGGGAGCTACAATATACCATGGAACGTTCAGTGATAATGGCTGAAGGAAATGAACTCACTGCAGCTGATCTGTTATTTTCTCCGATAGAATCTGCAGCACAAAAAGAACCGGAAGAAAAAGAAATGAACCTGGGCATTGTAGAAAAAAATACCATTATGCGTGTAATAGAAAAGCACAATGGAAACATTAGTAAAGCAGCAAAGGAACTGGGCCTTACCCGTACTGCTTTGTACCGCAGACTAAGTAAATATGATATTTAAAAATTTAAAGTGGAGCATTTTATTAAGAGTGATATTGATCTTCGTATCCATTCTTGCGGCCTCCTGGGTATTGGTAACCGCCAGGTATATTTTTGCCATTATTTTAATTCCGGTTATTATTTTAGAAGCAATTGACCTTTACCGGTTTCAGCAAAAAGCAGTAGATGAATTAAACAAATTTGTTGAGTCTGTGCAGTACCGTGATTTTTCCCGCCACTTTGATGTAAAGCATGCGCCTACAGAGTTACAGACGCTCCGAAAAGGTTTTAACCAGATCAACTCTACCTTTAAAGTGATCAGCAAAGAAAAAGAAACGCAATACCAATACCTGCAAAAAATACTGGAGTTGGTAGATACCGGCATCCTTTCTTATGAAACAGAGACCGGCGAAATTGTATGGATGAATGAATCGTTGAAAAGGATGCTGGAGATACCTTATTTAAAGACCATTCATTCGCTGAAGAAAAGAGATGAATTACTTTACAATAGCATATTGAATGCAAAGCCCGGTGATTCAAAAATTGCGGATGCACAAATAGAAAAAGGTTCCTTTAAAGTATTGCTTTCTGCCACTGCATTTCAAACAGATGGAAAAATATTTAACCTGATCGCTTTTCAAAATATAAATGAAGCGATGGATGAAACAGAGTCTAAAGCCTGGCAAAAACTCCTTGGGGTAATGACGCATGAGATCATGAATTCTGTAGCACCTATTTCTTCATTAGCAGATACTTTAAAGAACCGGCTGGATAAATCTATACCAGACCTTAGCAATAAAACCGGTGCCATCGATGACCTGGAAATTGGTATTGAAACCATAAAAAGAAGAAGCGAAGGCTTATTAAAATTTGCAGAAACGTATCGCAACCTCAATAAAATAAGCCAGCCAAATTTAAAAAAGGTTTTGGTGAGAGATCTTTTTGAAAACCTCTTTCAACTGATGCAACCTACACTCGATCAAAAAAATATACAACTGGATATTGTTTTAAAAGAGCCCAACCTTTCTGTGCAAGCCGATACCAGCCTGGTGGAACAGGTTTTGATCAACCTGCTGGTAAATGCCATTGAAGCAGTAAAAGACAATCCGGAGCCAAAAATTATTCTGAGTGCGGATGCACTACAAAATAATAAAGTGCAATTAAAAATTACGGACAATGGTGCCGGCATGACGGAGGAAGTAATGGAAAAAATATTTATTCCTTTCTTCAGTACGAAGAAAAGTGGCAGTGGTATCGGTCTAAGTTTATGCAAACAGATAATGATGCTGCACAAGGGAAATATACAGGTGCAATCAAAACCTGGGCAGGGAACGGCTTTTGTGTTGCAGTTTTAAGAATGAGTTTAAGGAGATGGCCACGAATCTTTTTTTACATTGTATAAACAATCTAAAATTTTATCTTTAAGAAATGATTGTAGGCATTAATCGTTTCATATTGGGTGTGATGCTTACGTTAGTACCCATGCTTTTACAGGCGCAATTTTCGCCGGAGGCAAACTTTAAATTTAAAACATATACTTCTAAAGAAGGCCTCGTTCATAATTACACAAAAAAATGCGTTACAGACCGAAAGGGATTTTTGTGGATCATCACCCAACATGGTCTCAGCAGATTTGACGGGGTAACATTTAAAAATTTTGAACACAGTAATATTGACTCAACCGGTTTGCCGGCAAACGACCTGTACGATATTGCTGTTGATAAACAAAACCGTATCTGGCTGAGTTACAAAACCGGCCTTTGCTGTTACGATCAATCTTCCGGAAAATTCAGTATAATCAGGAATGGCGCAAAACCATTCCCCTGCATTGTTTTTACCTATGACAGTCTGCGCAACTGTTTGTGGACTGCAGATTACGAAAATTACTATCGGGTTGATTGTGGATCATTTTCCATTTCACAAACAGCTTATCAAAAACCACCCGGAACAACCCTGGGAATAGAACAGGTATTCCAGGACAGTAAAGACAGGTTGTGGATTTTACTTGACCGGCGGGGTTATTTCACCATTGGACTTAAAGATGGTTCGCAGTTTTATTTTGATCAGGATATATGGCCCATGCATATTTATGAAGATGATGAACATAGTCTTTGGATGTCCACCTGGGCCTCGGGATTTCGCAAAATAAACTTTGATGGAACCAAGCAGGAACATATATTATATTCTGACCTTAATAGTTTAAAAAGTGAACCTTTCAGCCAGATATATTATGGTATCGAAGAAGCCCCTCTTCTAACCGGTAAAAATATATTGTGGGTCACTACTTCAACGCAGGGCCTTTTGCTTTTTGATAAAAAAGAGGGCAAATTTGTGCACCTTTTTCATTACGATCCAAGCATAAAGAATGGTATTGCGACTGATTTCAATAACCTTGGTTATACTGATCCGCATGGTGTCCTCTGGCTTTGCACCTGGCATGGACTTATTAAAATAAACAAACAGGAACAACAATTTACCAGTAGGGAATTGCCATTTCTTCAAAGCAGCTATTATAACCGCCTGGCGGCACTTGAGGATGATCCAAAGGATAAAAATATTCTATGGGTAGGCGTGGAAGGCAGCGGAATTATCCGTTACGATAAAAAAAACCATAAGATTCTCTCCAGGTATTTTTACACTTTCGGTGATCCCGGTCTCATTCTGGATTCATTAAATTATAACTGGCGTTGGACCGAGTCAATGTTTAAAGACAGTAAAGAAAATATTTGGGCAACTACTTATGGCGGATTGATCAGGATAAAAAACGGAACAGTTAAAAAAATATTATTGGCCGGCGTTGATACAGTTTATCCACGAACCATGCTTGAATATCCGCAAAATACTTTGTGGATCGCCTCTGAAAAAGGTTTGTTTTCTTATAGCCTATTGGATGAAAAGATCAGCCGGTTTTTACCTGGCGGCAAAGGCAATAACAATTACCTGCAGCAAATAATAAGAGAAGATACTGCTCATCTCCTAACGGCAGGGCGTAGTGGCGCATTCGAATTTAATATTACTTCGGGAAATTTCCGAAGACTGCATTGGAATATAAAAGATCTCGATAGTATCGGTCAGCAACAATGTTATGCAATACAATTGGTAAATAATATTGCCTATATCGGGACGGGTGCCGGATTGATATCGTATAACATGAAAACGAATATTGCAACACGGGTAGGGGTAGCCGAAGGGATCGACAATGTACAGGAACAGCGACTTAAAAAAGATGCTGCTGATAATATCTGGATATTAACTTCCCACGGCCTTTTTCAATATGATACGCATAACGGAACAATGCGGACCTATACAACCGCTGACGGCATATATGACCTTAACGAGGATAAGATTGGTTTCTTTGATTACAACGGTCTTTTTTATATCGGGTACCGAATGGCTATGACTGTATTTGATCCTTTATCTGTGAATGTGAACCGGGTGAAAACACAGCCGGTAATTACACAGATCAATATTAATAATTTACCCTTGAATGAAAATATTGATTCTTTTACATTGCATCCGCTTTCCCTGTCATACCACAATAATAATATCAGTTTTGGTTTTACTGCACCAGACTTTACAAACAGCGACAAAATTACTTTTGCCTATCGCCTGGAGGGATACGATAAAGACTGGATACTTTGTGGCACCGCCCGTACTGCTACCTATACCAACCTGAAAGGCGGCAATTATACCTTCCTCGTAAAAGCATGTAACAGTAGTGGCGTGTGGAACAATAATGCAGTTTCAGTGCGGATAAAAGTGGGTACTCCGTTTTGGCAGACTGCATGGATTTACATTTTAGGCGGTCTGCTGATCTTTTTAATTGTATACCTGCTTTACCGCCGTCGTATACGCCGGCTGGTAGAATTATATAAAATACGGGACAGCATTTCTAAAAACCTGCATGATGAAATTGGTGCCACTTTAAGCAGCATCAATATCTACAGTGATGTGGCCCGAAAAAAAGAAGCGCCTGATACAGAAATAAATTTGTTGATGGAAAGAATATATAAAGCCTCCGGCCGTGTAATGGAAAGCATGAATGATATCGTATGGTATGTAAACCCAAAAAATGACAGTTGGGATAATATTACTGTGCGGATGCGTGAATATGCAATACCATTGCTGGAAGCAAAAAACATCCGGCCCGATTTCCGCATGAATGAAACTTTATTTCGTTATAAGCTCGATATGCAGCAACGGCAGCATGTGTATTTTATCTTCAAAGAAGCCATTAATAATATTGTAAAATACGCAGCCGCAACCGAAGTAAAAGTTACACTGGAGAAAAAAGAAAAGAACATTTTACTCGTCATTACAGATAACGGAAAAGGATTTGATATGCAGACCGTACGCAGAGGTAATGGCCTGCATAATATGGAACAGCGTGCGGCAAGCATGAAAGGTAAACTACAATTATTTTCCGAACCAGGTGAGGGAACAGTGGTGAGCCTCCAGGTACCTATCACCTGAATAAGTGATTAAAATATATTTTTTTCTGACTAAGTTTGTTTCGTCTATACACACATGAGAGTAGCCGTTTTTGATGATAATATTTATCGCCGGGAGAGCCTGGACATGCTGATTAATAATACAACAGGCATGGAATGCTGCGGTACATACCCGGATTGTAGTGACGTGCTCTCCAATATTAGTGCATGTAGTCCCGAAGTTGTTTTAATGGATATAGACATGCCTCATGTAAATGGCATAGAGGGCGTAAAAATTATTCATCGTAATTTTCCAAACATATATGTGCTGATGCAAACGGTTTTTGAAGATGAGGACAAGATATTGGCATCTATCTGTGCAGGCGCTTCAGGTTATATACTAAAGAAGTCTACGCCGGTGCAAATACTCCAGGCTATTGAAGATGTATACAGCGGCGGCGCAGCAATGACGGCATCTGTAGCCAAGCAGGTGATCAACGCATTTAAACAAAATACTTTTACGGAGAACAATGAAAAAATTGAATTATCCCTAAGAGAAAAAGAAATGCTTGGCGGTCTCGTAAACGGTCTCTCCCATAAAATGATCGCAGCAAAATGTAATATCAGTATCCATACTGTGAACACGCATATAAAAAATATTTACGAAAAGCTTCACGTAAATTCTGTTGCAGAGGCTGTGGTAAAAGCAATTAAAGAACGGCTGGTATAAATTTATCTACGTTATCCGATACCGTGAATTAGCGATTGCATATCTTTTTTTTCTCGTCTAGATTTGACTTTAATAAAAATCATGAAATAATATTTCAATAACAGCTTTTCTTGCTGTGCACAATTGATAATAGTATATTCTTAATTTAAAAATTAAAGAAATGAAAAAAGTTACGCTGATAATTATTCTTTTTGCCACCTTGTTTTCTGCAAAAGCACAATTAAGAAATCCGCCGATACGTACAATTAATGTAGGGGCAACTATTACGGCCCAGGCAGGCACAAAATATTTTAATGCAAAACACAAAGCCCGTGCCTGGCTTTCCAATACGCCCGGTAAAGGACTTACACTCAATTTTGAAACAGATGCAAATGTGACTTTAGCCACCATCGAAACTACGGACAAAGCTCCTTATCACGCCGGTAGTGGAAACAAACAAACAACTCCTTTTAGTACACCCGTAAAAAAATATATGTTTTACCTGGATAGCCCGGCTTATAAAAGCCACCAGGCATATATTTTAAGCCTGGTAACACCTGATGTGCAGGCAGATGCAGGGATGTATTGGAGTGCGCTGGTAGTAAGGAAATAATTATTTCACTTTTAAAATACTTCAATGAAAATTCTTTCTCTTGCAGCTATAACCCTGTTGCTTATTAATTGTAATGCTACATCACCAGCGCCGGGTAAAGATGCAACAGTGTCCACTGGCACTGCAGCAACGTCTTCGTCAGCGACATCTTCCTCAGCAACTGAAGGCAATAGCGGCTTTATTTCCTGCACACTCAATGCTAAGGAATGGAAAAATAATAATGCAATTGCCACGCAAACAGGTAAGGCTTTTTTAAACATTGCTTCAGATGAAGATCAAAAAGAAGCCATCAGTATTATACTGAATCACCCAGCGATAGGCACATTAAATTTTAATCAAAATGTAAACGGCTCGTATACCGATCCTACCGGTAAAAGCTATGGTTCCAAAGATGGCTCGGGCAGCATCACCGTTACAAGTTATACTCCACCACCCGATAATAAAACGGCAGGTTCTGTATCGGGTACCTTTTCAGGCACATTTAGTTTTGACCCTAAAAACATGGTAGTAGTGACAAATGGTAAATTCAGTATGCCCGTAAAAAAATTATAATGATAAAAAATGTTTTTTTAAAATTTCTTTTGTTAGCTGTGACTGTGCTTCCCGGTCTTTTACAAGCGCAGGATATAGAGGGTGTGCGGTTGAGTAAAATAAGCTACTATAACTTTAATGCAAACAAACCCAAACCGGATGCTGTATATGATTTTATTTATGAACCTAACGGAACCATAAAAAAAATAAATTATTACCAGGATGGAAAATTATTTGAGGTTACGGATAATTATAAATTTAACAGCAACGGCAAAATCATTTCTTACGATACCAGGAACGTTACCGGCAATTCCCCCCGTCATCACTTTATAGATTACGACGACCAGGGCAGAAGAAAAATGGCCAGGGAAACTTTGCTTCAGGATGGAGAAACTGTAAACGGCAATACTATTCGTTATTACTATGGTGATCACAGTATAACCGCTATAAAAGAGGTCCGCAGTTTTGCGGGGAGTATTTATGACAGCGCAATATTTAAAACCGATGCTGCGGGGCATATTGAAAAAAATGGGATGAATAAAGCACATCCAAACCCACTATACCTCACGGGCAATAGTGGGTTAGATATCGATGCTGAAGAATGGCCTGTCGCAGCATATTATGCTGAAACACCTGTGGTATATCGGCCCTCTTTCGGCACCACAACAACGGAATATCATTACGATAACAAAGGGCTGCTTAATTCTTACAGTTGGAAATATGTAACAGAAAAAGAAAACCTTTTGCAATCAACAGGCAAAACGCTTTACACTTACATGCGTCTTAAACCATAGTAACGGATATGAGAAAAATTCTTTTTTACGCTGTGATCCTTTTATGCGGGAGCGCATGCAAACAAAAAGCTGCAACATCTCCACAGCGGTTGGCAGACAGTGTAAGTATCGCAACAGCTATTGACAGCATTGAAACTAAAACTATGCCGGCGGAAACAATTATTTCGGACAGCGTGTATGCGTATATAAAAAAAGCCTGGCAAAAAGGGGACAGCGTATTTATTGAAGCAGATTATATACAATTTCTTACCGGCAAAGCTGCTGTAGAAGCGGCAAAATTGCATCACGAAGCGGACACGATATATGATGACAAAGGAAAGATAACCGATATCATTGTAGACAACGATTATTATATTTTGAACGAAAATAAAAAGCTGCGTACGCTTACAGTGGGAAAAGATGTAACCATAGAAACTGTAAGTATGTCTAATGGTCCCGTGTCAATAGTAAAGACATCGCTAAAAGATTTTATTAGTACCCACGGCAAAGACAGCTTTCCGTTTATCCTGAAATTTAAAAATAATGAAGTGTCAAAAATAATTGAAGTATATGTTCCTTAAAAAATATTTGCTGTGCTGTTTCTTAAAAAATATTCTTTCATTGGTCGAATGGTTTGTAAGGATGTCTGCGCATTTGCAAATAGTAACTGTTTCAAAAAGAGAGAAAAATTTTGAAAAAAGGATATTTTGAAATCAACGATATCATTGCTTCTTTAAGAAAGAATCTTTCTTCCGGATAATAAGTATGAACTGCCAGGCACACGTGATTAATATAAAAAAACGAATATGAAAATGTATAAAAATTACCTTCTAATGCCCCTCTTCTTGTTACCTGGAATGGCTGGATTTACACAGGTAAAGATCGGAACAAAAACGCCTGTCATCGTTGCTTCAAAAAAGACAATGCCGTTAGTAGATAATTCGGAACAGTACAAGCTTGCCGGAATAAAGCTGCAGATAAAATGCACAAACATGTCATGGAATGCCAATGCAGAATACAACCTTTATATCACTACAAAAAGAGGAGGTACAGCTGTTGGCGGCGAAAAAAAGATAACGATCGCATCACAGGAAAAACAATTTTATAATAACAACCAGGATCCTGCGCATAAAATCAAAATTTACATTTATACTCCAACAAGTGCTATTGCAGATCTAAAAATAAACGGGAGTCAAACCTTTTCATTAAAAGACTTTGAAACAGGCGACCCGAAAGATTTTTCAAAGCCGGGAAATGCCCGAAAGAATGATTTTGATTTGAATGTATTTGGGTATGTGCCATCATCCAACAGCAATGAACAGTACTGGACTGCTTCATTTTGCGTTCAATTCAAATTTGTAAACGGCGGCAATACTATTTATAAATATTATAAAATGCCGCTGAGAGAGTATACCCTTGGCGTTAGTATGGTATCGCTGGATTTCAGCCTTGCAGATATGACGGGGGGCAATGCAAATTTTCCTGCAGATGCTGCCGTGCCTGCTCCGGTGATTAAATAATTAATCAAACAAGCTTAGCTAATAGATTTAAAAATATTTTTCGTGAAGGCGGTAAATTAAAAAAGTGAGAACTCTGTTTGCTTTGTTGTTTTAGAAGGTCTTAAAAAAGCCACTTCATCCACAGGAAATGAAAAATATTTTACAATGATAAAATGCAGGCCCCAAAAAATAAATTATAAAAATAGGCAAGCGGATAAATCTGGATAAACGGAAATGTTGGAATTATTACTGCCATAAATATCAATAGAGATACAAGAAAAAAAGCAAAAGAAAATAACTGTATCTAAACCCGGAGTTAACGGCATAATAGCCATGCAAAGCCCCGAAGCGAATAGATTGCGTAGTGATGGGATTAAGGCTATAATTTATTGAACATATAAATATCTAATTAAAGATTACTAACCATGAAAAAAATAATTCATCTTTTAAGTTTTATGCTTTTGGCTTTTAGCGTCAGAGCACAAAATGTAGGCATTGGCACTACTACCCCTGCAGCCAAGCTCGACATTTTAGGCAACATTAAAATAACCGATGGCACCCAGGGGACCGGTAAAGTGCTTACAAGTGATGTCACCGGTACCGCCACTTGGCAGGCCACTACCGCCGCCAGCCAAACGGGCGGCGTAGGCTATGGCGCCTGGGGCGATTGCAGCACCCGGAACATAAGCGGCTTTAACCCTGTTGCCGCAAGCGATGGTACTACAAATGATCAACTTGGCAACAGTGTAAGCATTAGCGGTAGCTATGCAATTGTGGGGGCTTATGCTAAAAAGGTTGGGGCAAATCCCTACCAGGGCGAAGCATATATCTATTACTATAACGGCACTGCCTGGGTGCAGAAATCACCTCTTACAGCTAGTGATGGAGATGTACTTGATTATTTTGGTTATAGTGTAAGCATTAACGGCAACTATGCCATTGTGGGCGCATACGGAAAAACGGTTGGGGCAAATGGTTCCCAAGGCAAGGCATATATTTATTATTATGACGGCACTACATGGGTGCAGCAGGCCACCCTTACAGCGGGGGATGGGGCTGCACAGGATCAATTTGGCTATAGTGTAAGTATCAGCGGCAGCTATGCCATAGTGGGGGCCGTCAATAAAACAGTTGGGGCAAACAGCGCTCAGGGAAAGATATATATATATCATTATACCGGCACTGCATGGATCCAGCAGGCCGCTCTTACAGGGAGCGACGGAGTTGCAAATGATATATTTGGCACGAGCGTAAGTATCAGCGGCAGCTATGCCATCGTGGGGGCAATCAATAAAACGGTTGGGGCAAACATCGCTCAGGGAAAGATATATATTTATCACTACAATGGCACTACATGGTTGCAGCAAGTTGCCCTTACCGCAGGTGATGGGGCTGCAAGTGATAATTTTGGCTACAGTGTAGGTATCAGCGGCAGCTATGCCATTGTGGGTGCAGTAGCTAAAACGGTTGGTGCAAACACGGGGCAGGGCAAGGCATATATTTATTACTACAATGGCACTACATGGGTGCAGCAGGCAGGCCTTACCCCAGATGATGGGGCTGCACAGGATCAATTTGGCTATAGTGTAAGTATAAACGGCAACTATGCTATTGTGGGGGCAGACTATAAAACAGTTGGAGTAAACACCGTTCAAGGGGCAAGCTACATATACATAAATGATGGCATCCGGTGGGGTTTATTGCAAAAAGTTACCGATCCCAGGGGCGGAACAGGTAATTCGTTTGGCACCAGCGTAGGCATTGACGGCAGCCGTTTTCTAATTGGCGCACCCGGTGTGCAAAACTCTACGGGAATGGCATTTTTTGGCAAGGTAGAGCAGTAGGGAAAATCATTGGAATTTAAAGCCATTCATTACGACAGACGAAGGCAGCTTCTTGTAAGAGTTACGGAAAAGTAATAAAGGAGATCGAAGATTAAAACCCGAAGTAGCCGAACTAAAAGCAATCATTAAATATTCCCGACCAAATAGTAAACCTGATGAAAATTATTTTATATGCATTCATGTTCACCGCAATGATCAGCAGCATTCATGCGCAGGGGATTAAGAATATCCTCAATAATGCAAAAAGCGAAGCACAGCGGCGGGTTACAGAAAAAGCTAATCAGAAAATAGACAGAGCCACTACCCAGGGCATTGACAAGGTACTTGATAAAACCTTATACAAACTTTTCCCTAAGCCGACCGCAGGAGTATTTACGACCGGAAACGGCGGTACAGTTCAACCAAAGATCAGTACAAAAAAATCCGTATCCACTAATGGCAAAACAAATGAGAACGGCGAGATTATGATTGCTACAAATATTAAATGCGCCGCTGGCAAATCTGCAATAGAAAAAACAGCAATGGCCACGCCTGGCGTTTCTACTGCACTCGTTGATACCGACACCGGCATGATGTACCTGGTACTAACGGGGAAACTGACATCTTACGACGATATCATATTGATGATTCGTAAAAATGGTTTTACAGCCGATGGTAAGAAACCAACCGGTGGAAATAACCCATGTAAATAAAACAATCATGAACAAAAAAATATTGGCTCTCTTCCTCGTTTTTACCGGCATTGCTGCAACTGCCCAAACCGGGCGCACAGACGGCCTGCCAATTTCCATAAAAGTAAATACCCCCATCACAGTTGCAGGCGGTGCCGTCCAGCTTTCGGGCGTCAGCAATACAATGGATAAAGATCCCGGGCAGGTTTTTATAGATATAAAAAAACCGGATGGTACGCTTGATCATGCCAACACCCGGGCAGATAAAAAAACAGGGGCTTACCTGGTAAAATATACCTGTAAAACCCAGGGTAAATATGTAGCTACCGCTTATGCATCAGATAAAAAAAATGCTGCTGTCGCAAATTTTTCTGTGTCATCAATGAGTTCTGTAACGGAGCAGTTCAAAGATTTTGAAAAAGAAAAGGTAAATGCAGTACAAACGCTGGAAAACGCTGTGAATGCTGCAGTAGCAAGCGCAGGTACCGGCGATGATGCTTCAAAAGCTAAAGAAAAAATAGCGGCTCTTAAAACACAAATAACGGGTTTTGACAAAAGCACGGGCGATCTCAATGCGGCTATTGGAGACGTGACGCAACTCATCGCTTCTCAGCCAGAGATCAATGAAATGGTAGCGCCCGATCTCGGTAGCCTGGCAAGTGAGCTTGAAGAAAAAACCGCTGATCTGAAACAGGCAGAAAAAAATTTGAATGAAAGTAAAAATGAATCTGATATCTGTCAACGTTTTTACCAGTTGGGAGAAGCTTGCGCTGCTTTTTCTACTGTGATGAATCTAGCAAGCGGCGGTCTGAAGGATATAGCAAAATCAATTTTCATAGATAAGGTCTGGCCGATGATCGAACAAAAGGTCGCATCAAAATTCAGTTCCGCAGAACATTTTTTATTTCAGCAGGGCGGTAAAGCGGGGTTAAGTGCAACCAGCGGCCTTGACGAACTTTCTACTAATAGTTTTAAAGCCGGGGCTGCGGGTGATCTTTCCCAGTACGTTAGCCAGGAACTGTTTAAAAAATATTGCACAGAATTTAAAGGGCCTGTTACAGGAACTTATGAAGTGGAAACAAAAAATGAAGGTAAAACCTATATGAAATACAAACTCACGTATGAAGGCACGATGTCTGTTTACGGAAAGACTACTACCGTTAAAAATGCGGCGGCGCCAAAGCTCAGCGGATATTTTGAAGGGAATGTAACGGCAATGGATTTTACAGACGATGTGTGGGCGGTAGAAAAAAAAGAAGACTGGGATGAAATAAAATATGAACGTATTGCTGCGCCTGTTACACCTTTTAATGCTGTTGATAAAGATCCCGGCTTTGGTGCAGCAGCACGTGCTGCTTTGCCTGGTGCGTTCTATTTTCCATTAGAAGCGCAAATGACACAGGGAAAAATGATCATAAAATTATTGCCGGCATTGAGCGGTTTTTCTCCGGCCTTTCAAAATTGCAGTGTGGTGGTGGTAAGGGCCACAAAAGAACCGCACAATCTTGACGGCGCCGTATTTTCTTACCCGATACAGGGGGCTACTTTTATTATAACCCGTACGATGCATATGCCTGATGACAAACCTGTGGTCTCTCTGCCAATGAAAACAGGCGGAGGAACCGGCACTGTGATTGAGCAGGAATTTAACCGCTCGGAAAGCCCCGATGGAGATATCAACGTGAATTTTTACATGACATTAAAATTGACCAATCAATAAAATTTATCACCTCCAATTGAATATTATGAAAAAAATATTGTTACTGTCTTTGATTTTTATTTCATTGAATAGTGTCGCACAAAATGTCGGTATTGGTACTACTACACCGCTCTCTAAATTACATATTGTATCTGCTGATACGGGTATGGTGAGAATAGAAAATACAACTGCACTAGCCGCAGGCGTAAGTAATGCTATCTATTTTAAAACCGGTTCCTATTTTACGGGCGCAATAAAACACACCGGCATTGCAACCAATGCAAGCCGAACCGGTTTTTATGGATATGCCAGTTCTCTAACATCCGGGTTAAAAGAATACATGTCCATATTAGATGCCGGAAATTTGGGAATTGGAAATACCAATCCTATCCTTGCCGGACTTGTTGTCGACACAAAAGTGGGTGCGGTAAATGCAATTTTTGGTAGTAATACTACAGGCGTGGCAATAGAAACAAGTAACCCGGGAATAGGTTTTAATTCTTACTACAGCAGTGGACGGAAATTTATCAACAATGGGTTTGGTGCTGTACTTAGTTTTGATCCGGGTAGCGGCAGTTTTAATTTTGTGTCTTCTGCTGAAACGGGCACGGCTAATAATTTGATTACGCCGACTAATGTTTTTTCAATCAGCAATACCGGCGCTGCGCAGTTACAAGGTATCAACGCCGGGTATATTTTTGCAGATAGAACCCTGGCAAATTACGGTGGCTGGAACTGGTATGCAGACCAGGGAAAAGCGAATCTTTATCGCTATACTTCGGGAGGAAATGTTCTTACGATAGATCAAATGGGTAACCTGGGAATTGGAAATAATTCGCCGTCGCTTGGAGGATTGGTTGTCGACACAAAAGTGGGCGCCGTTAATGCTTTGTTTGGGAGTAAAACAACCGGTGTAGCAATCGAAACAAATAACCCGGGAATAGGGTTTAATTCTTACTACAATAATGGAAGAAAATTTATTTATAACGGGTACGGCGGTATTCTTGGTTTTGATCCTGGAACGGGTGGCTTTATTTTTGCAACTTCTACTGTTTCAGGTACAGCGAACAATGCAGTTACCCCTGCGAATGTTTTATCAGTAAGTGGGTCCGGAGCAGTACAGGCCGAGGGTACTAATGCCTCTTACACTTTTTTAGATCAGGTTATCAATGCCGGTAACCCCCTATGGAACTGGCATGCGAATAACGGATTTGCAGCGCTTTTTAATTCGGATCTAAATAACGACGCTTTAACGATAGATCGAAATGGAAATGTAAAAGTCGGTTCCGGTTTTCCGACTGCTACTCTTGACGTGTCTGGTGGTACTGTGCTGGCAAATAGCTTCAATGCCAAAGGTATCAATGCGGGCAGCAGCGCCACGGGTATCCAAACTACCGCATCGGGTGGAACAGCGTACAATTATGGTATCCTGGCTTATTCGAATGGAGTAACAGGAACTGCGAACTGGCCAGGATATTTTGTAGGAAATATTTATGCTCTTGCATTATTTCAACCCTCTGACGAAAAACTAAAAACGAATATTAACGGTTATAATAATGCATTAAAGGACCTGGAAAAGTTACCTGTAAAAACATATTCGTTTAAAGAAGATGCCGCATTTAAAAATTTAAATCTTCCTGCCGAACCACAGGTTGGAATAATGGCTCAGGATATAGAAAATGTGTTTCCACAACTTATAAAAAAAGCGGGGAGTCCGGAAATAGATGAAAAAACTCATAAAGTTTACGATCCAAAGATTGAATTCAAATCGGTAAACTATACAGGTCTTATTCCGGTGTTGGTAAAAAGTATACAGGAGCAGCAACAGGAGATCGTAATTCTGCAAAAACAAAATGCAGATCTTAAAACTCAATTTGAAGCGCTAAAAACCCTGGTAGATGCAAAATTGAAAATTATAAATTGATAAGAGTGTTTAGTTATTTCTTTATTATTAACAAATGGCTTGCTAAGGGGTATACCTTGCTTTTAATAGGAATGCCATTTAATCACCCAATTAAGGTATTGTGATTTTTTGCCCCCGTTAGTGAGTCGATTGCTTTTCGCCGCCATAGCTCCTGGCTCACGAGACATGTGCGTGGCCTTTTTTATTTTGGGAACCATTGCCTTTGGCATATTTGTAAATTCTTGTAGTAACGTTGCCGGTAAGACGCAAAGGAGAAAAAATCATTGACCGTGGAACGAACGATGACATCCCGTTTTTTTAACTCCGCTTACAAACCGGTTGAACATAACTTCATCAGGTGATTCCTCAGCCTTGGCTCGTGTCCTTTAGATTTGCCTTTAACTATTATTAAAAGATAAGCTAC
>JBDUAY010000092.1:0-15794 GCA_040004415.1 Bacteroidota bacterium
TTTACAGGAACCAAGGCATATGATCAATCGCTGCTCACCTCCATTTCAGGTTTAAGTGTGGGCGACAAAATAGTTTATCCGGGTGGAGACAATTTCAGTCATGCGATACAAAAATTGTGGGAGCAAAAATTGTTTGCCAATGTACAGATATATTTTACAAAAATTGATGGTAAAGACATTTACATTGAAATACATGTGGTAGAACGCCCGCGCCTTGGCGTTTTCACGTTCAGGGGTGTGAAGAAAGGCCAGGAAGATGATCTCAAAACAAAATCTGGCCTGGTAAAAGGAAGGGTTGTAATAGAAAATACCAAATTAACAGCCATAGAAAATATCCAAAAATATTTTACGGAAAAAGGATACCAGAGCGCTACGGTGAAAATTGATGAAAGAGTAGATCCTAACCTGGCCAATACTGTAAACCTTACCTTATATATCTCAAAAGGAAATAAAGTAAGAATTAACCAGGTAAATATTTTTGGTAATGATAATGTAAAAGAAGGTAAGTTAAAGGGCCAGCTGAAAGACACCAAAGAAGCCATGCGCCTGAGCATATACCGCAGCGAAGACTCAAGTGTTTATGGTACAAACAAACGCTACACGTTAGAAGAATATATTAAGGAATGGGGCTTTCTGTCTCCCACCAAAACAATTACATTTATTGATCCTTATTTCAGGTTCAGGTTTTCTTCTGCCAAATTCAACCAGAAAAAATTTGATGACGATAAAGATAAATTGATAGCGTATTATAATTCACTCGGCTACCGCGATGCGGTTGTAGCGGCAGATACCGAATATTATAATAAAAAAGGAAACCTCAACGTAGACATCAAAGTACAGGAAGGGCACAAATATTATTTTGGAAATGTTACCTGGAAAGGAAACACAAAATATCCTGATTCAATACTTAATTTAATATTGGGCATTAAAAAAGGTGATGTGTATAACCTGGAAACACTGAACAAACGGGTGGGCAAATCAGTAACGCCGGAAGGTGGTGATATATTAAGTTTATACCAGGATGATGGTTATTTATTTTTTCGTGCAGACCCGATAGAAACAGCCGTTTATAACGATACCATTGATCATGAAATACGGTTGGTGGAAGGTCCGCAGGCAACCATTAAAAATGTAACCGTTAGCGGTAACGAAAAAACAAAAGAATATGTAATACGACGGGAGTTGCGTACTGTTCCCGGAGAAAAATTCAGCCGCAGTGAAGTAATACGCACCAACCGCGAAATTGCCCAGTTGGGTTATTTCAATCAGGAAAAAATCGCACCCAATATTGTACCCAACCAGGATGATGGAACGGTTGACATTAACTGGACGGTGGAAGAGAAGTCGAGCGATCAGCTGGAACTGAGTGCCGGCTGGGGTGGGGGTATTGGTTTAACCGGTACATTAGGTGTTACGTTTAATAACTTTTCTATCAGGAATATTTTTAAGAAAGCTTCCTGGGATCCATTACCGACCGGTGATGGCCAAAAATTGAGCGTACGTGTGCAAAGTAACGGCCGTGCATTCCGCTCTTACAATGGATCTTTTACAGAACCATGGTTTGGTGGCAAGAAAAGAAATTCATTAACCTTTAGCGCCGCAAGCACCAAATATTCCAATTCATACGATTACAGAACTGGTACTTACAGCAAAGCAGCCGGTGATACATCTTTTTTAAAATCACTCAGTTTTTCAATTGCCCTTGGTAAACAATTAAAATGGCCCGATGATTATTTTACATTGGTTTACCAGTTGAATTACACACAGTACAATTTAAAAAATTACCCTGGCTTTTTCAGGCTGAGTGATGGAAGCAATCTCAGCAACGGAAAGTCTAATAACTTCAGTTTAAAAATTTCATTGTCACGCAACTCAGTGGATCAGCCTCTTTTTCCGCGTCAGGGTTCCAGCTTTTTGCTGAGCGGCCAGTTTACACCGCCCTATTCATTATTTGATAAAAGCCTGGCTACTTCTGCTAACCCGTACAAATTTGTAGAGTTTCATAAATGGCGCTTCAACGGAGAATGGTATGTGCCCTTAACCAAGGGTGTGGGAGAAGACAGGAACAAGCAATTTGTTTTGAAACTTGCCGCTAAATATGGATTCATGGGCCGTTACAGCGCCAAACTTGATTACTCTCCTTTCGAGCGTTTTCAGTTAGGCGATGCAGGTTTATCTAATAACTACGGCATATTGGGATATGATATTATATCGCAACGTGGTTATCCTATTTATACCAGCTCAGATCCTAAAGTAAATCCCGACCAAAACAGTACCAGCGTATTTTTTACCTTGTTTAATAAATACACGGCAGAATTGCGGTATCCGTTCAGCACTAACCCAAGCAGTACAATATACGGACTTGCATTTTTTGAAGCAGCCAACGGATGGTATACGTATAAAGATTACAACCCGTTCAAGCTGCGCAGAAGCGTCGGTTTAGGTATGCGCTTTTTCTTGCCAATGTTCGGTTTGCTTGGCTTCGACTATGGTGTAGGTTTAGACAGGCTTGCGCCCGGTGTTGGATTTAAAGGTGCAGCTAAATTTACATTCCTGCTGGGCTTTGAACCAGAATAAATCAGCATGAGTGCGCACGAAGTTATTCTGTAATTACTACCCTGCTGAGTGAATTTGTTTGGCGTATCTTGAGATACAATTCAGCGGTTTTGAATCCTCTAATGATAAAATGAATGGTATGAAAAAAATCCTCTTTTTAACCTGCAGCTTGTTTGTATTTGCACTGATGGCCGAGGCCCAGCGTTATGCCATTGTGGATACCAAATATATCCTGGACAAAATGCCCGATTATAAAGACGCACAAAAAAAACTTGACCAGCAAAGCGAAATATGGCAAAAAGAAATTGAAGCCAGGCAGGCTGAGCTCGACAAGATGTATAAAGATTTTGATGCTGAACAAGTCATGTTGAGCGATGTGTTGAAAAAGAAAAGGCAGGATGAAATCTTTGTAAAAGAAAAAGACACACGTGAATTGCAACGCAAAAGGTTTGGTTTTGAGGGAGATTTATTTAAGAAACGCCAGGAACTGGTAAAACCCGTGCAGGACAAGGTATATAATGCTATTCAGAAAATAGCAGTGGCCAAACAGTACGATTTTATTTTAGATAAAAGTGAAGGAATTACTGTTATATTTGCCGACCCAAAATTGGACAAAAGCGAGGATGTATTAAGGGAATTGGGCATAAAATAAGAAGCAGCAGATTGATTGGTTTTCTGACGGACTAAATGTTAATTAATAGCAAAAGCAGCTTTTTACAAACAACGGAGTCTTTAATAAATACAACTATAAAAAGTAAAACCCTCCCTTAGCCGGGTTTTATATATACTAAAAACAAAAACAACAATGAAAAAGGCTTTTACTTTCGTGCTCCTGGCAGCAGTTTTATTAACCACGGGAATCGGTGCTCATGCACAAAACAAAATTGGTCATATTGCGCTGAGCGATATTATTCTGGCAATGCCCGAAGCAAAAAAGGCTGATACTGCCTTGCAACAGTTTCGTGATGCTTTGTACCAAAGCGCCCAGGACAAAAACGCAGCATTTGATGATGCAGTAGCTAAATTTTACAAAGATTCATCTGCCATGACGGTTTCTGTAAAAGAAGTGAAAAGAAAAGCATTACAGCAACAGATGCAGGATATGCAGGGTGAAGAACAACGCATCCAGGAGGAACTACGGAAGAAACAAGAAGAATATTCAGCGCCTATACAAAAGAAAGCGCTTGATGCGGTGCAGGTAGTAGCCAAAGAAAACGGGTATACCTATGTTTTTGTAAAAGAAGCATTGCTTGTTTCTCCCCCGTCAGACGATCTGGCACCACTGGTAAAGAAAAAATTAGGATTGAAGTAATCTGAAAATATTTCAAATTGTAAAAAACGTCAGGTTCATACGCCTGGCGTTTTTATTTTTGTTTATGCAGCCATCACAACCCATCGGCGTTTTTGATTCAGGCTACGGAGGTTTAACCGTTTTAAAAGATATTAAAACCAGGCTTCCGGGTTATGATTACCTCTACCTGGGCGATAATGCCCGCGCGCCGTACGGCAGCCGCTCTTTTGAAACCGTTTACCGCTATACACTTGAATGCGTAACCTGGTTTTTCAACCAGGGATGCCCGTTAGTTGTGCTGGCCTGCAATACAGCTTCCGCAAAGGCATTGCGCACCATACAGCAACATGATTTACCCTTGCTGGCGCCTGCCAAAAGAGTGCTGGGCGTTATCCGTCCTACAACGGAAATGATAGGCAATTTTACAAAGACCAAACAGGTGGGTATCCTGGCAACAAGCGGAACCGTGCTCTCCAATTCTTATCCAATCGAAATAGAAAAATTTTTTCCTGCAGTACGGGTTTACCAGGAGGCGTGCCCGATGTGGGTACCGCTGATTGAAGCCGGAGAATTTGATAAGCCGGGCGCAGACTATTTCGTGGAGCAACACATCCGGAATATATTCCTGCGGTCTGGCCAGATTGATACCCTTTTGCTGGCATGTACACATTACCCGTTATTGAAGAATAAAATTGAGCAATACCTTCCCAAAGGAGTAACATTGCTTTCACAGGGCCAAATAGTAGCAGACAGCCTGGCGGATTACCTGCAGCGCCACGCGGAGATCGAGCAGCAATGCAGTAAGAACGGACAGCAAGCTTTTTTTACCACCGATTCAACCCAGGACTTTGATAATCATGCCAGTACTTTTTTTGGACAACCGGTGCAGTCTGAGCATGTAGATCTTGAAAAAGCAGGCCTGCTGCAAAAAGGCTGATGGTAGTATGATTCAGCGGTATTTGAGTGGAAAAAAAATTACTTTCAAGCTTCGTTCTTCTGCTTTCAAACCCTTACCTTTGCCGTCCTTTCACAAACAACGGGTGTGGTGACCTGTTGCTAACGGAAACCTGGTCTGCTTCTCACAGGCCTTATTTCAAAAAAAAGTGAAAAAAATTTAAACATGAAACAAACATTCCAACCTCATAAACGCCGTCGTAAAACCGTACATGGTTTTCGCAGACGTATGCAAACAGCCAATGGCCGTAAAGTATTAGCCAGCCGCCGTGCGAAAGGTCGTCATAAACTAACTGTTTCTGACGAGAAAGGATTAAAATAGATAAGTAATCAAAATTGTACACTTTTCTTTGGGAGAAGTGTACCTCAAATAGTTATAGCCCCGGAATTTTTTCGGGGCTATTTTTGTTTTGGCCCATTGAACCACCGGGGGCAGGCGGCATGGAGTAACATGGAGGTTTTATTGATGGATAACGAATTGTCAGTGTACAATAAGTATTTTATTAGTTTGCGATACGAACAGCCCGCTATGTGTCCCTGCGCCGCTGTGACTCTGTAGTTCATGTATTCGTGGTTGAATAAAAAGATGGCAAAAGAATTTACACTTGGAAAGGATGAACGCTTAAAAAGCCGGAAACTGATTGAAGAAATCTTCAGTAAGGGGCAACGTATTTCTATATTTCCTTACCGTGTATTTTATCTTTTTCAGAAAAACGAAACGAAGATTGTAACAAGTAAATTGCAATGCGGCGTGGGGGCGGGTACCCGTAGTTTCAAAAAGGCAGTCGATCGCAACCGCATCAAAAGATTAACACGTGAAGCATACCGGTTGCAAAAAAACGAACTGCAAACAAAAATGAACGAACACACACAGTCGTTGCTGTTGTTTTTTATTTATACCGGTAAAGAACTTCCGGAGTTTGCTGTTGTTAAAGAGAAAATGGCGATTATCTTACAAAAGCTGTTAATTATTGCTGATGAAAATCGTTCTTCGGATACTTAGCTTTCCTTTTATTGCACTGATAAAAATATACCAGTGGATAATTTCTCCTATACTTGGACCTAAGTGCAGGTTTACTCCTACCTGTTCGCACTATTCACTGGAAGCATTTAAAAAATACGGCGTGTTCAAAGGCTTCTGGCTCACCATAAAAAGAATTGCACGCTGTCATCCCTGGGGTGGCCATGGTTATGACCCAGTGCCATAATTTTAGTGATCAGAATAATGATGTTCTGGTATTCCAGTATGCAACGCTACCGTTCTTTTCTATGTCAACTTTAAAAAAGCACAATGAAATATATCACTGTCGTAATTTGTTTCACAGCCATTGTTTGTTTTAATAGTTGCAAAAAAGGTAATGCTGTAAAAAATACAAGCAATAATACTTCTATAACAGGTACCTGGGAACTTGAAAGTGCTTATGGAGGAACGCCTTTGGTTCAATATCCTTCCGGGAATGGTAACAATTATGCATTTACAGATTCAGGCTATAAAAAATATACAAAAGGCAATCTCGTTAAAAGCGGTTATTATACAATTGTTGAGGATACTTCTGTTAGAGAAGAAGTAGGATTATTAATTTTTCCCGGGCAATTCACCAATAGAATAATTTTTGACGGCGACGCATCAGCCAAAAAAATATTTATCGAAATTTTAAATGATAAGCTAACATTCCTGGCTGGTTTTTTCCCGCTTGATGGAGGATCTTCTATGACATACAAAAGAAATGGGAACTAGCTAAAAATGGGCCAGTGTAAGGTCAGCAATTTACTTCAGCTTCGCCTTTTGTTCCAATAGATCATGCAGGGTTTCGCGCTTGTCTTTATTGGTAAAAAACTTGATTACATCGGGTACTTTGCCAGAGTCATCAACATCATTGGTATAAGGTATGCCTTTGAACGTACCGATAATTTTTGTATTTAATTTATCGCTCACCTTTTTAATGGTAAATGGTGGCAGAAAATAAGTTCCTTTTGCATCGCTCACATTGGTTCCTAACAATAATTGATTTGTACTGTCGATAATACGATCCAGTTGTTCTGCTGTAATACTTCCGGGTCTGCCGCTTGTTCCATAATTTACCATGCCACCGGTTATCGTATCTTTTTGCAGGTTCAGCACATAAACACCATTGTCTGCTATATCAAATGTTTTACCCGGACCACCTGTATTTTCAACGGTAAGTGTAAGCTTGTCATCTTTAAAAATAAGTTCCTGCTCATTGTGGCTCATGCCTGGCTCAAGCTTAATTGTTTTATCAGTAACCGTTAATTTACCACTTGCCATTACAACAATTCTTTTTCCATTATTACTTCCACCAGAACAAGCTGTAAAAGCAATAATAATAATACTGGCTGCAGCAATGGTTAGTTTTTTCATAACAAATATTTTAAAATAAAAATCCCGGTAAATATACCGGGATTGAAGATAAAAATATTTTTTTTACTTATTTGGCTGCTGCAAAACGTTCGCCTGCTTTTTTCCAGTTTACCACATTCCAGAATGCCGCTAAATAATCAGCGCGTTTATTCTGGTATTTCAGGTAATAAGCATGTTCCCAAACATCGGCGCCAATGATTGCTGTGCCTTTTACATCTGCAACATCCATCAGCGGATTGTCCTGGTTGGGGGTAGAGCTAACTTCCAGCTTACCATCTTTTACCAGTAACCATGCCCAGCCACTTCCAAAACGGGTAGTGCCAGCAGCATTAAATTTTTCTTTAAATGCATCAAAAGAGCTGAATGCGCTGTTGATAGCATCTGCTAAAGGCCCGGTTGGTTGACCACCCGCATTAGGAGCCAATGTTTCCCAGAAAAAAGAATGGTTCCAGTGACCGCCGCCATTATTGCGTACTGCCGGGCTGATGGTACCAGCAACTTTTACCAGGTCTTCCAGTGATTTTCCTTCATTGGGTGTGCCAGCAATAGCTTTATTAAGATTATCAACATAAGCCTGGTGGTGTTTGCCATGATGTATCTGCATGGTCAGTGTGTCAATATGCGGTTCCAGTGCATCGTGTGCATAGGGCAGCGCAGGTAAAGTAAATGCCATAATGTTTAATTTTTTATTTGAAAAGTACTGTCTGAAAAAGAAAACAAATTTACAGGTCAAAAGTTGATTACTCAAAACTAATGCCATGCATAAAAAAGCGAATAGGGCAAACAACCGGGTTGGAGGATTAAAAGACCAGCTTTTGCGAAAGATTGCTAATGGTTTTTCAGTAACTTTCTTTTTTATTAATTAATCCTGCACGCAATTTACATTATGAGTAAAAAATCCTCTTCCAACCCATCGCGCAGAAATTTTATTTCGAAATTGGCTAAAGGCATCGCTGCCGTAACCGTTATTCCGTCCATTGCAACGGCAGCAGGCAATAGCCGTCAATTTGTTTTAAAGCGGCAGCCGTACAGTCCAAACGATAACATCCAAATTGCTTTGATTGGTGCCGGCGGTATGGGCAATGCAGATACCAGTACCGCGGTAACGCTGCCTGGTATTAAATTAATAGCAGCCTGCGATTTATATGATGGCAGACTGAACGATATCAAAAAGAAGTACGGCAATGATATTTTTGTTACCAAAAGATTTGAAGAAATTTTATCAAGAAAAGATATTGATGCGGTAATTGTTGCAACACCAGACCATTGGCACCAGGAAATTTCTATAGCTGCCATGAATGCTGGCAAAGCAGTGTATTGTGAAAAGCCAATGGTGCATGATATTACAGAAGGCAATGCCGTTATTGAAGCACAAACAAAAAACAAAGCAATTTTCCAGGTTGGCAGCCAGGGCATGAGTTCTTTGGGAAATGAAAAAGCAAAAGAATTATTAGAGGCTGGCGCGATTGGCCAGTTAAATTATGCTGAAGGGTTTTGGGCCAGGAATACACCCGGTGGCGCCTGGCAATATGATATGCCGGCAGATGCATCAGAAAAAACAGTTGACTGGAAACGGTTCTTAAAAAACAATCCTGACCGGCCTTTTGATCCAAAGCGTTTTTTCCGCTGGAGATGTTATAAAGATTATGGAACCGGCGTAGCGGGCGATCTTTTTGTACATCTTTTTTCGAGCCTGCATTATATTACCAGTTCTATGGGCCCAAATAAAATTATGGCAACCGGTGGATTGCGTTATTGGAAAGACGGCAGGGAAGCGCCTGACATTTTATTGGGGATGTTTGATTATCCGCAAAGCCCCACGCATCCTGCTTTTAATTTATCACTGCGGGTAAATTTTGTGGATGGTACTGCAGAAGGTACGTCGTTACGCCTGGTAGGTAATGAAGGGTCATTAACGGTTGACTGGGATAAAGTAACACTCACTCAAAACTTTTCTTATCCGCCAGAACATTACGCAGAAATTTTAAAAGGCAAACAATACACGCCGGATTATGATCGCAAAAAAATGAAAGCACCAGAGGTAACCGTGTTTAAAGCAGAGGATGGTTATAAGGGCGCACATTATGATCATTTTTATCATTGGGCAAATGGCATCAGAACCGGTAAGCCAATTATTGAAGACGCTTTGTTTGGTTATCGCGCGGCTGCACCAGCGCTGCTTTGCAACGATAGTTACTACCAGGAAAAAGCCATTAAATGGGATCCGGCCAAATTGAAACTAATCAGCTAAATAAAAAAAATGCAAAATAAATTAATAGGATTGCTGTTAAGTGCAGCCGCATTTGCCGCTGTATCGTTTATAACGCCAACGCATATCCGCTACCAGCAAGGCGCAGATAATATGCTTACACCAGCAGAAAAAAAAGCCGGGTGGATATTATTGTTTGATGGAAAATCTACAGACGGGTGGCGTCCCTATAAAAATGCAGCATCAGACGGCTGGGAAATCGTAAACGGTGAAATACATTGCAAAGACAAGGATGTGAAACACCGCGCAGACCTGATCACTCAAGAAGAATACGGAGATTTTGAACTGGCGTTTGACTGGAAGGTAGGCAAGGCTGCCAACAGTGGATTAATATACCGCGCTGATGAAAAGCAGGACGCTTCCTATTTATCAGCAACAGAGTACCAATTGATAGACGACGCCGGATACCCGGAGAAATTACAAAACTGGCAAAACAGCGGTGCTGATTATGATATGCATCCGCCAACAAAAATTGCCTCCAAACCGTCTGGTCAATACAATCACAGTGTTATTAAAGCAAAAGGAAAACACATTGAACATTGGTTGAATGGCGTTAAGGTGGCTGCCTATGAAATTGGTACACCAGAATGGCATGTGCTGAAAGAAAAAAGTAAGTTTAAAGATATTAAAGGCTGGGGAGAAAACAGCCAGGGTTATATCGCGCTGCAGGATCACGGCGGGGGCATCTGGTTTAAAAATATCAAGATTAAAAAATTGTAAGTAACTAGCCGCAGATTCGACGATGATAATTATGGTAATTAATAAAAAAATCTGCAGCTAATTTTTTTTGAAAAAATAACTACATGAAAAAGGAAGCTGCTTTATCAGGCAGCTTCTTTTTGTTTCATCATCTTCAGATAATATTTATCCAACCGTTTGACACAGCTGCATTCGGGGTATAATTTTTTTCAATACCTGGTATAGGAAATAAACCAATGGTTTTTAGTAGTTGTCTTTTATTTTAGCACTACAATTTTTTCTTTGAAATTTTCATTCAATCCCATTGCATTTGGTATCGTAATAACATACGTGCCAGCAGCAAGACCATATACATCGATTTGCTGGTTACCTGTTATATTTATCCGCCTGATATTTTTACCCTGCAAATCTGTAACGAGGATTTCTCTGTTATCAGTGTTGCCATCTATCTTAATACTAAACTGGCCTTTATTTGGATTGGGCCATAACATCACACTTACAGAATTGCCGTTTAAACCATTTACCGCTTTGATCAGAGAATAATAAGCTCTGTCATCTAGATCTGTTTGTTTAAGACGGTAATAGGTGACACCAGCATAACTATTATTGTCAGTAAAAGTATAATCCAGGCTGATATTGCTGTTGCCATTTATTGCCCTGCTATTTATGAAACCGGCTTGGGTAAATGATGTTTCATTCTCAGGCCTGCGCTCAATTCCAAAACCTTTATTATGGGATTCGGTTTGCGTTTGCCAATTCAATTGCACACTTAGTTTAGATAACCGTTTTGCATTGAAATTAGTAAGCGTAACAGGCAACGCACCAAACAATTGGCCAATGCCAAACTGGCCAAAAACGGATACGTCATTACGTAGTGAATATCCATCAGATAATAATCTTCCCGCGCCATTGACAGGGTTGATGCTGCTGCCGTCGGGTACTTTCCACGCTGCCGCGTCAGATGATAGATCAGGTCTTTGCAGGATGGCAAATGAATTATCGCTTAAATCAAAAAAACCATCAAAAAATAATTTAAGATTGAATTTGCCCGTGGAAGGTGCGTTGTCAGGTACAAAATGCCATACACCGCCCGGGTTAACAGCAACGTATTGCGCGCCATCTTCTGTAACTGCCAGACCCGCGTCTGTGCCAGGCTTATTGCCAAACCAGGCGTCTATGTATTGTACACCGGCTATTGGAGAAGCGTTCAAATTTTCCATTGCAGCAAGATGCCTGCTGCTAACGCCCACGGCAAATTGATAATTATCATTTGCTGCGGGGTTAATATATCTGCGCAGGTTGCCGTTTATCCAGCTGTTTGAAAAATCAGTGTTGGAGGGGCCAGCTTCCAAATCAGTAGCGGCACTGCCCAATACAATGGCAGTATAAACGCCGGTATTTACCTTTCCGCTTTCAAGCCACCATTTATTAGAAGTAACGGTGCTGTTCAAAATAATATTTGCTGTATTTACATCAATGCGGCCGAAAATATTATTGCTGTAAATAAGATGGCCACCCGGACTGTTAAAAACAAATTTGCCGGAGCCATAGTTGTAGGCAGTAGCTGTGTTATCAAAAAAGTTTGATGTGCCGGAGCCGCCATTTTGCTTAAGTGTAATGGTGCCACTGTTAGAAAGTATACTACCATTATCGAGGGTGATATCTCCCAATACAATCATTTCTGCGCCGGCCTCCAGTGTTACAGCAGCGCCATTTTGCACTTTTAATACTTCCTGGGCTTGCGTGTTTATAACAAAAAATATGAGAACAGGTAAAAGAATATTTTTTTTCATACAAATTATTTGAAAATAAAAAAGTTGGTCATGCAATTATTTTCATGGAACTATTTTATTTTTTCTCCAGGGCATCCAGCCTTTTCAATATCAGTTGATTTTGCTGTTGCAATAATTCATTTTGTTTTTTAAGATCTTCTATTACCAGTTGCTGTTCCTGCATGGCTTTTACCAATGGCACCACAAAACTTGCGTAGCTTAAACTGTAATATTGTTTATCAGTTACAGGTATTTTAACGCCATCAAAATCGTATCCTGTTTTTTGTGCAGCGGTAGCTACTTCCTGTGCTATAAATCCAGTTCTTTTGATACTGTTACTTTCATTAAAGTTTGCAGGTATAACAGGGCTGTTTAATTGTTCGGTACTGAGATTCCCCTGTATAAAATCTTCCTGCTTTTTTGTATCGAACTGGTACGTAACGGGGCGAAGTTTCAATATAAAATCAAGGCCTTTTACGTTCTCCCGGATATTGTATTTAAAGCGACCGTCCGAAACAGTATTGAAAACGCCGTTGCTTTCCACAATGGTTACATTCGCATCACCCAGTCTTATTTTGTTGCTGGCATCTACTTTGGCATTGGCGCCAATGGCTGTGGCATTGGTAAAACCGCCGCCAGCTGCAAAATCAGCATTATAACCCAGGGCAGTATTGTTGTCGCCGTTTAAATTAGAATATAATGCTTTATAACCAACTGAAGTGTTTCCTGTGGCATCGCCGTTTGCGCCTGCGTTTGATCCAACCGCTGTATTATAATTTCCCGAAACATTGTATCCCCCGGCTGCTGAACCTACAGCCGTATTATAATTTCCTGTCTGGTTTTGGAGTAATGCAGCGCTTCCCAATGCTGCGTTATTAATGCCGCTTATATTACGGTACATTGAATTTTGCCCCACCGAAGCATTTCCCTGACCAGTTGTATTATAATACTGACTTGCTATGCCCACTGCAGTATTGTTCTGGCCAGTTGTATTGCTGTAGAGCGTGGATGCGCCTACTGCCGTATTGAAATAACCACTGGTGTAAATGCCGGGATCATTAATATTATTTCGCAATGCGGAGACACCAATAGCGGTATTTGATCCACCTGTTTGGTTTGATTCAAGGGCATAATTTCCCATGGCGGTATTATTTGAACCGGTTGTATTGAAGTTAAGTGCATATGCCCCATGTGCAGCGTTATCTGTTCCTGTTGTATTATAAGAAAGTGCATTATAGCCCAGTGCAGCATTATAATCTGCATAGTTTGAGGCAAGTGCATTCACCCCTATGCCAGTATTGCCGTTGCCTGTTTTATTGCCGCCAAGCGCCCAGGCTCCTATACCGGTGTTGTTAGTACCTGTGCTGCTGTAAAGCATAGCCGACACCCCAAAAGCACTGTTCCAGCTGCCGGTAGTGTTTTGCTTTAATGCAGAAACACCTGCTGCTATATTGTTACCACCTGTGGTGCTCGACATAAGCGCCGCCTCGCCCAGTGCTGTGTTGTTGCTGCCGATGGTATTTTGCTGAAGCGAATTTGCGCCTACGGCAGTATTGGCGAAACCACCTGAGCTGGTACTGGGGTTTTTAAAATTGTTTTGAAGCGCCGTAAGTCCGATAGCTGTAATGGGCACACCGTTTTTTGGTACACCCATGTACGCGCCGGTACCCAAAGACACACAGTAATCGTTAATTTGTCCGGCTGGTTGATTGTTAATTCTAAAAACCAGCGGCGTATTATCGGTAGTTCCCAAAAAATTAACTGCTGGATCAGTACCGCCATTGCCGGTTAAAGACCAGCCAGAAGCAGCAGTAGCCATGTTTTGCCAGGCTACTCCGTTGTTGTACCAGAACGAATTGGTGGTGCTGTCGTAAACAAGTAATCCAATGGTGTTGGAAATTGCTTTGCGGTGAGTAGAATCCATCCTTGGAATTAATACGCCTTTATCAGATGAGGTGATATCAAGTTTGGCGTTGACGTTGGGAGAAGAATTACCAATACCTACATTTTGAGCTTGCACACCAATAGCAATAAAAAGATACATGGCAATGAATGCATGTTTCATAAAAAAAGTTTAGGTTATAAAAAGGGGTTATGCTATTAATTTGGCTTTAAGACCGGCAGGCATTACAGAGGAGCGGTGGACTAATTAAAAGTTCAGAAGATTTCTGAAAACACGAATGTGAATATATCGTAAAATCTTTATCTGTGTACAGACTTATTTTATTTTAATACAGATTTTATGTGGGATTTGCGTTCTAAGTCAACTGTACACGCTAACACATGCAAAATTGCAAAATGGAAAATCGAAATTTTATAAAAAAGGAAACTTATCTTTTTTCTTTAAAGAAATCTTTCATCAATTGCGCGCACTGATCCTGAAGTATACCATTCTCAACAATTGTTTTGGGATGGAATGGCCAATGCGGATCTGTAATATGTTTATGGCCGTTTTTTTCATCGGCAGCGCCCCAAACAATTCTTGCAATCTTGCTCCAGTATAAAGCACCGGTGCACATGAGGCATGGTTCTACCGTTACATATAAAGTAGCATCCGGTAAATATTTATTCCCCAAAAAATTAAAGGCAGAGGTGAGTGCAATGATCTCTGCATGCGCGGTACAATCATTTAATTTTTCTACCTGGTTATAACCGCGCGCGATAATTTTATTATTCATGGTAATAACCGCTCCCACCGGAACTTCACCTTCATTAAAAGCCTGATGTGCTTCTTTTAAAGCCAGCTGCATAAAATGTTCATCGGTCATAGGGGCAAAGGTAGGGAGAGGGAGCATTTTTTGTAATCTCTTAAATTCATGTTTAAATAGAAAAGACTTCTGCAAGTATGTGAGACCTAACTTTTAGGACTGCTTAGCTTTATATAAAGACTTTTCATAACTGTATTAACCAATTCAGTGGTGCACTGGCAATGGTTAGCAATGGCCGCTACACAATAGCCCTGTTGCAGCAGGGCAAGCACGCTGGATTCTCTCTTACTATATCCTTTATTGGGTGTAGGGTCATCTTTTTGAGAGAAATGTTTGAAGTGTGCGCTTATTTTACCTCTAATCTCTTTGCTAAAACCGTGACCACCGCTGTAAACGGCATTGATTAATTCAATGATAGTAGCGGCGGGGTCTGATTTCAATAAATAACCATCGGCGCCGGAACTGATTGAAGTAGATATATCGGTTACTTCATTAAAAACCGTGAGCACCAATATTTTTACCGATGGCCAGTGTTGTTTGATGTATACCATGCCTGGATAATCGATGCTCATTACCACAACATCAGGTAGGTTCCCTGTAAATGCCAGCACCATATTTTTGCAGTTTTGCAGCTTATGAATTAATTGTACCCCTTCGCTATGTTCCAGAAAGTAGGCAAGCTTACGCCGGTACACGGCATTGATTTCAATGATGGCAATTTTGATCATAAGGAGGTATTTTTAGGTATGGTTCGAGGCAATGTTATTAAATATACTCAAGTCTACTTTCTCCGATATTAAAAAAAGGCAAATGCTGGTCGGCAATATACTGTATGACGAGGTGCTAATATGAAATAAGGGCTGTCTTCAGATTTTGAGACAGCCCGAAAACCAATCCAGTTGTATAATTGAAAACCATTATATTAAGGACTTTAGGAAATATGTAGAAAGGTTGAAATTGAATTGCTACGGAGGTCGCCTAATAATATTATTGTGAACGATTTCCTAAAAAAAAGTATAAACTATTCAATTTTTTTGAAAACCCACATTTGTGTATGGTCCTTATATATTTTTTCCCATAATTTTATTTTGCTATCGGCAGCACCATCGTCTCTTGCATCTAAATACATGGTGGGAGATTTACCATTTTTAATTCTATAGGTATT
>JBDUAY010000093.1:0-15783 GCA_040004415.1 Bacteroidota bacterium
ACTGCCCGTGATTTTGGCTTAGATCCATCCATATGTGCATTAAGCGGCGGTGAAGATTATGAATTACTTTTCACAATTAGCCAAACGGACTACGATAAAATAAAATTTAACGCGGATATTTCAGTTATCGGCCAGTCAGCAACGGATGGCGTTGCTGGCAAGAGCGCTCGTAAAAAATCCCCCTTTATTAATATTGGACGAACCCACGCAGGGGCTTGATGAAATCCAAACCGCATATTTCAAAAACCTGGTAAATGAAATTTGCATTTTATTCAAAACCACCTTGATTTATGTAAGTCATTACACCAATGATCTGCCGCCATGCATTCATCATTTTCTGCGGTTGGAAAGTGGTGTAGTGCAATAATCATTGTAGATTTAGCATTTTATATTTTGAATGCTGCCGTTGCCAAATCATAAAAATATCTTATGAACCGAAATAATTTCTGACTATTCATTTCGCAGAACAGGGATTTTAAACCAGTCAGCATCTCAACTCTGGCCTATTTGATCAAAATCTTAACGGTAGCTTCTTCATTTTTTGCATACAGTTTCGCAATATAAATACCTGTTACTGGTTTTTTGCTGGCGAATGAAAACGTAAGATTGTAGGCATCGGTCATTTCTTTTTCCTGTTTCCATATTTCTTTGCCGGTGAGATCAGTTATCCGCGCAGTAACTGGTCCGGATATTTTATTTTCAAAGGCAACGGTAAACCAATCAGTAACCGGGTTTGGAAAGATATTTACACGCATGCCCGAAGAAGACTGATTTGTCTTTAGTAATAATACTGCAGAGAATTCTGTTGTCCCTGATTGTTCAAAAATTTTAATACGGTAATAATAAAATGATTTGGATAAAGAGGAATCTGTAAATGTATAAGTATCTTTTACAGCCGTGTTGATTGCGCTCACCGCGCCAATTTTTACAAAATTTGTTCCATCATCAGACCGCTGTATTTCGTATTGGGCAATCCCGGACTCCTTGTCAACTTCCCATTTTAAATTTACTTTATTGTCAACCCAGTTTCCTGTAAACGACAATAGTTTTACAGGTAATGCCAACTGTTTAAATATAGGCAATGTGGTAAAAGGTGTTGGCAATACGCTGGCCAATTGATCAGCAGACAGCTGAAACCAATCCTGCAATACAGAATAATATACTGATCTGAAATCATTCTGCATGATTACCTGATCGTTGGGCGTAACGGCGTCTGGTATTTGCGGATTATTGCCAATGATAGTTGGGTTAAGGTTGGTGCCAAAAAAGAAGACAGGTGTTCCCGCGCCATGATCAGTACCAAGACTATCATTGGATTTAATACGTCTTCCAAATTCAGTAAACGTCATGGTTGCAACCCTGTCGCTGATGCCCATTGCAATAAGATCCTGCTGAAAGGCACTCATGGCATCAGACAAGACTGCCAGCATGTTAGCGTGATTGCCAATTGAAGCGTCGTTCATATCTGTCTGCTGGGCGTGTGTATCAAAACTATTAGGATGGCTTACTACATAAACCGGTGTTTTCAGACCGCCTTTTATTAACCTTGAAATAATTTTTAACTGGCTGGCGAGCGCATTATTATCCGGATAAGAAACAAGATTGGCGTTCGCGTTATAGGCGTTGGTGATTACCGCTGTGTAAGAATTGGTCTGCTGTCTTATCAAACGCAAAAAAGTAAGTTCATGTCCATAAGGTGTATCGGGTACAACGCCGGCACTTCCGCTTACCAGGTTATTAAATGCATTGGGGTCAGTAACAGTTACAGCTGTATTAATGGTACTGCACTGGGTAACAAGTGAAGCCTGCGATCCTATCTGAACGGCCAACGGATCGGGCATGTCTGTAGTAGGATAATTGGTTGGGTAACCGGGAAAGTTTGATTCAAGTGATCTTCCAAGCCAGCCTGTATTCAGGTAGTCAGTAGATGCGGATGCTGTAAACAATATATCAGTAGAACGAAAATGAGAATAGCTTTGATTGGGATAACTGACAGCCTGCACAATATTCATTTGGCCATTATTGTACAGTGTTTGCATGCCGCCCATGGAAGGATGCAATCCGGTTTTCGGAAAACCGTTTAGTGAAAGCACTTTTGTATCCGGAATCAGAATATTACCGCGGGCCGATGCCAACTGGCTGTACTGATCAAGCGGTATTAGGGTATTCAAACCATCGTTTCCACCGCTCATTTCTATCAGCACCAATACCTTCCCGTTGCTGGCTGTTTGTTCGCGCAAAAGCTGCAATACAGGACTTTGCGAAGAGGCAGTTAAGGGAAAGCCATTCAATAAAAATGGTAATGATAATGCCGGACTTATTTTTAGAAAATCCCGTCGTTTCATGTAAGTTGTTCTTTAGTTTTAATAATGGTAGCAAGCGGATTAATAACTATTCTGTTAAAATAATTGGTACTCTTCAAGATTTGTAATGTAGATGACAAGTGCTTTTAACCTGTCATGCACAATGCCTTTTGAAATATTGTCTGTAGGGTTGGCCAGGTATGCGTTCCATGCGTCTGTCCAGTAATGTGATTGGCCGCCATTCAACAGAATATTCAGCATAAACGCAGTTTGATCTGCAGTGACATCCTGCGGCAAAAGATACATGGAGAAATTGCTTACGACTGCACTGGGATCGCCTGGATTTGAAAATTGCTGGTTGTATGCAATGAAATCAACTTTTATAGGCGCACCTATGGCAACCGGAAATCCATTATCCGGCATATAATTACTAATGACAAAAGCTCTTTTTTGTACTGTATCACTATTTATCCATGCCTGGTAAAAAACGGGCGTCTGGTAATAGGCCGGCCACCCGGCAACATTTGGAGGGTCACCAATTTTCTGATCATTGGCTTCACAAATTTGTTTGTAATGATCCCAATGCGCATATTGATCATCAAACGGGCTGTCGGCCAGAAATACATTAAATTCCCTGCGGAATGCGATGTATAAATCTACAGGGCTCTTTATAATGCAGCCACGGTTAAGTGGATCAAAGAAGTGTTCACTTGTAAATAAAGCCTTCAGCACCGGGGCAATTTCATAGTTGTTGCCACGAAGTAAAGCGGCAAGTGGCGTAATGATATTTTGTTCTGTTGTATCATCTATTACATAATATACAAACCAGCGATAGATGCAACGGCAAATATATTTTGCAGCTTCATCTGTTGCCAGTATCATATTCAACAAATCATCTGTCTCGGCTTGCCCGTTCTGACCGGTTCTTCCGGGTATTAGCGTATTGTTGTAAAATGCAGAAAATTGTTTGTCGGATGTGTCGTGTTGAGTATCGTCGAAGATAGTTGTATAAAAACCATCCGGCTGGGTTTGCCTGCGCCACCCTGTTAATATTTTCGCCGCTTGCTTTACATCATCTTCGGTGTAAGCTGATGCCGGTCCTTTTCCAATAGTAAATAATTCCTGCAATTCACGTGCGTAATTTTCGTCTGGCGCTGATGCGCTGTTAAGGTTGCCATTTAAAAAAAACAGCATGTGCGGATCGATCGTAATCGTCTTTATAAAAGTGCTGAAATTACCGAGGCTGTTCGTTCTTATTTTTTGATAATGCTGCCAGATAGCCTTTGAGTAATTGAAATCTTCGGTTTGTGTACTGAAATGATTGGCCCAGAATAACGTAATTTTTTCCAGGATGTGCATTGGCTGAGTGATCATCTGGCCGTGCCACCATTGTTTAAAAGAAAAATTGGTACGGTATGCGTTCAGCATGGCATCAGAATCATTCGTTCCGGGATAATCTACCCATGATGCGCCATAGGGAACACCGTGCAGATCAACATATAAGCGTTCATAGGTATTTAAAGGAGTAGTAGTGGGTAATTGTGGATTGTCGATGAGGAGATTAACGGCATCGATGAAGTTCATATTTTTTAAAGTATCAACCCATGCTTTACTTGCGCCAAAAGTCGTTCGCCTTAATAAATGCAGTACTTCCTTTTCGGTCCAGTCGCCAGGATATGTATTTAATCCGGACTGCGTTCGCGCCACTGGTACTTGCGTATTGGCATATTTCTTAAATGCCGGATCTTCTGTTGGATTTTTCTTTCCTTTTAATAAAGCTTCGGCTCCAGTTTGGGACAAAAAGTCCCTTCTTGTTACATTATTTCCCATAAACGAGTTTGAAAGTAAAATGTGGCAAGATCAACGGGCACAGAAAATTATGCCAATAAGTGTTATCGCTTAATTGTTTTAAAAAAACTATGTTAAACAGGTGTTACTGGTGTGGTGTAACGTGTTCTCTTACTGGTTATTAAGTTCTTTATAGGTTGCAAAAATACGGTTTTCCCAATATTTATTTGATAAAAAGAATTAACATTCTATTATTTCACCAATCAATTTTAACTTTATAAGCATTTGATAATTAGTAGGTTGTATTAAATTATTGTAAAATGTTGGAAATTTATACCCCAGCCTCCATTAAATACATCTAAAAATGTAATTTTAGACCGCGGTCAACTACGTTTTTGAAGCTTACTTCTTTAAAACACGGCGGTTGTTTACAAACTGCGTTTACACATAATTCTATACTTACTACCCATTATTATTTTTTTAAAAAAGTTTAAAATTGTGTTGTATGTATTCATATTCATTAATGGAAGCAGGCTGTTATTATCTGGTGCAGGAAAAGGAAGATTCCGGTATTAGTTTAATCAAAATAAATTTTGAGTCTGATCAATGTGTGTTTGTGTCAAAGTATGAAGAAATAGAGGTGCAGGAGTGGAAAAAGAAAACAGATTCTATTCATGATATTATTGAATTGCTAAGCGATGAGAAAGTGAAAGAATGGGAAGCAATATTCAATAATAGCCAGGACGCTTACTACGAAGAGGACGAAGAATAAAATTTTACTGTAAGGCCAGGTTGTCATGTCTGTGTATTTGTAAACCTGCCTGATAAGATAGTAAGACGCAATGTTTTGATTCATTTCGGCTTACTATTTTTAATTTATAATGTAAAAAGAAATTGATTTATTAATCTTGCCGCGCAAAAACCTTCCTGGTATTCAATTTTTTTAAGGTTGGTATTCGTGAATTTGTCCGCTCAATTATATTATTACTTGTGATTAGTCAGCATTCTATACAGCAGATTCAGAGCCGGATCGATATTGTTGATATTGTAGGTGGCTTTATTCGTCTTAAAAAAAGAGGTACCAATTATCTTGGTCTTTGTCCTTTTCACAATGAAAAGTCACCATCATTTACAGTAAGCCCTGCCAAAGAAATTTATAAATGTTTCGGTTGCGGCCGCAGCGGCAATTCCATTAGTTTTTTAATGGAACACGAGAAGTACACCTATGTGGAAGCACTTCGCTGGCTCGCCAATAAATACAATGTTGAGATTGAAGAAACGGAAAGCAGCCCGGAAGTAAAAATAAAGCAGCAGGTTGCTGAAAGCCTGCACGCCATTAATACGTTTGCACAAAAGTTTTTTGATGAAAAATTATTTACGACCGACGAAGGAAAAGATATTGCCCTGAGCTATTTGAAGCATCGCGGTTTTAGAGAAGACATCATTAAAAAATTTCAGCTGGGCTATTCCCCGGAAGACAGAACATCATTTACTAAAACAGCGCTTGCAAATCAATTCAATCCAGAATACCTGGTAAGAAGCGGACTGGTGGCTTTGCGTAATGAAGAATTACAAGATAATTATCGCGGCAGAATAATATTTCCGGTTCACAATAACAGCGGAAAAGTAATTGGTTTTGGTGCGAGGCTTATAAAAAATAACGATAAGGCGCCCAAGTATATCAATACGCCCGAGAATGAGCTGTATATAAAGAGTAAAATTTTATACGGAACCTACTTTGCCCGGCAGGCTATTGATAAAAGCAACGAATGCTTGCTGGTGGAAGGTTACACAGACGTTGTTTCCTTGCACCAGGCAGGTGTAGAAAATGTGGTAGCCAGCGGCGGTACTTCTTTAACGCCTGATCAACTAAGGTTGGTAAAGAAATACACCAACAACCTTACCATTATTTATGATGGTGATTCGGCCGGTATAAAAGCTGCGCTGCGCGGATTGGATTTGGCACTGGAAGAAGGCCTGAACGTAAAGCTTGTATTGATTCCTGATAAAGAAGATCCAGATAGTTATGTAAATAAAGTAGGCCCGGCTGCATTTAAAGAGTTTGTAGAGAAAAATAAAAAAGACTTTGTTCTTTTCCAGCTGGAAATTTCTTTGCAGGATGCCGGGACTGACAGCAATAAAAAAGCCATTGTTGTAAACCAGATGGCTGAAACCATTTCTAAGATTAATAAAGCAGAAGATTTTACCAAACAGCAGGATTATATACGCCAGTGTTCTCAACTGTTGAGAATTGACGAAACAGGTTTGAACGTTCTGGTGAATAAATTTATTCGGGAACGTATTGGAAAAGCGGAAAACAAACAGGCCTATGCAGATAATGATTTTAATCATTCAGAAGGACCAGAGATAGCCGTTGGCTCGCCGGAAGATGATTCCTTTAATTTATTATTTAAAGATGAGTTGCACGAAAGGGCCGTGGTCCGTTCGCTCGTAGAGTTTGGCATACGCGAATGGGATGCGGAAAAAAAAGTAGCCGATTATCTTTTTGAAGAAATGATAGATGAAGATCTCTTCGATAATAAACAGTTGTTGCGCATTATTCATACGTACAAAATTTGGTATGATGAAAAGATAGAACCAACCGCCAGGAATTTCCTGTACCATGAAGATCAGCAACTCAGTACACTGGTCGTTTCTATTATGGACGTTCAATATGAATTGAGCGATAAATGGAAATCTGAATTTGAAATGCCCGTGCCCACGCGCGAAGAAATGTATAAGGAAGAAGTGATTTCTACGCTTAGCTATTTAAAAATGCGCAAGATTAAACGGATGATAGAGCAGAACCAACTCGATTTACAACAGCCGCATACTTCAGAAGAGCAAATAATGCTGATACAAACTCACCAGCACCTGAAACAAATGGAAAGAACATTATTGCAACAGGTGGGTACGGTGATTATCCGATAGGGCTGGTATGGAGTATGGAATATTTTTGCTTTTATTTTTCAACGGCGGGCTTCAGGCATTTCAGACGGATGGCGTCTTTTGAGTCCTTCAAATCAGCCCGTCCTTTCCTGTCTTTATATGCTATCCTGCATACGTCCTATTAAATACTTAATGCGCTTGGGCAGGCACTACGTCGCACACCGCGGCCGCACAATGCTCATTTTCGCGTTCTGTTTCCAGCGTTATGTGCTGAATATTTTTATGTTCCAGCTGATGTTTAATTGTATTTTTTATTTGTTTCTCGTCTGCTGCGCTGGCGTTTACGGGTAATACAAGATGCGCTGTTAAGGCATTTTCTGTTGTACTGATGGCCCATATATGAACATGATGAAAATCCATCACGCCATTTACTTTCATAGCAGTGGCTTTTATTTCATCCAGGTTAATATCAGACGGTACGCCGTCTAAGGAAAGACGCAGGCTGTCCTTTAATAAACGCCAGGTACTTAGTAAAATAACAAGCGCAATTACAATACTCAAAACACTATCTATCCAAAACCATTGTGTATATAAAATAATAACACCGCCAATTACAATACCAAGGGAAACTGCAGCATCACTCATTAAATGCAAATATGCGCTTTTGACGTTCATGTCTTTTTCTTTATTGCGCATAAACAATAAAGCAGTAGAACCATTGACGATGATGCCGATGCCGGCAATAATAGCAATAACAGTACCCTGCACTGGTTCTGGATTAAAAAAACGCTGAACAGCTTCATATACAATAGCACCGATGGAAAGCAATAGAACCATCGCATTGAACAAAGCTACAAGTATGGAAGTTTTACGGTATCCATAAGTAAAGTCTTTGGTGGATCTTACTTTCAGCAGTTTAAATGCCAATAACGACAGGCCCAGTGCGGCAACATCAGCCAGGTTATGACCAGCATCAGACAACAAGGAAAGAGAATGAATGATCAGGCCGGCTACCACTTCAATAATTACAAAAAGAAAATTAAGTACTATACCAATAATAAAGGCATTATTTACACTGGTGAGTGTAACCGCATGATCGTGATGATGATGTCCATGCCCGTGATCGTGGTTGTGCGCCATTATTGTAAATCTTCTTTTTTATTTTCGTAAATCCCCAGCCTGTTTTGTAATTCTATATTGCGGGCCTGTATGTCTTTTAATTTTTCCAGCAGGTAACCAATCGCCTCAATGCCTTCTAAATTGATATCAAGATCATAATAAAGCCGGACAAATTTTTCTACTGCGCTTAACTGACTTTCGGTAAAATAAGATTGATCTTCAATGGTAGTTGTTTCTACGAGTCCGTATTGCTGCAGTGACTCTATAAACGACAATTCTATTTTGTGGGTTACACAAAAATGATATACAGGTATCAGTTCATTGTTTTCCATACGCATAATTATTTTAATGCAGCTAGCTGGGTGAAAAGCTCTTTCTGTTTATCCGTTAAATTAACAGGCAGCTTCACATTAAATACAACAAATAAATCGCCAAACTCTCCTTCTTTTTTATATAATGGAAATCCTTTCCCTTTTAGTCTTACCTGTGTTCCATTTTGGGTTCCTGGTGTTACTTTGAGTTTCAATTTACCCGACATGGTTTCAATGGTTGTTTCTCCACCCAACACTGCAGCATACAAGTCAATGTCTGTATCCATAAACAGATCGTTTCCGGCCCTTTTCATTTTTGCATCGTTGTTTATTACAAACGTTATAAATAGATCACCCGCCGGTCCGCCATTTCCACCAGGCGCGCCGTATCCTTTTAGTTTTATTACCTGGCCATTTTCTACACCAGCCGGGATAGTAATCCGTACATTTTTACCATTAACAGTCAGGGTTTGCTGCTGCGTGGTATAAGCATCCGTAAGATTTAGTTTTAATTCCGCATTGTAATCCTGCCCCCGGTATTTTGATTGCCTGCGACCACCACTGCCACCCTGGCCACCAAACATTGAATGGAAGAAAGATGAAAAATCATCATCGCCAAAGTCGCTCTCCTGGCCGCCGCCTGCAGAAGAACGGTAATTGCCCCCGCCAGGTTGCTGCCTGGCTTTTTCATATTGATCGGCATGTTCCCAATCTTTGCCATACTGATCGTATTTTTTTCTTTTTTCAGGATCACTCAATACTTCATTAGCCTCATTTAACTGCTGAAATTTTTTATTGGCTTCTTTATCGTTGGGGTTTAGATCAGGATGATGTTTGCGTGCCAGTTTACGGTATGCTTTTTTTATATCATCCGCAGAAGCATTTTTATTAATGCCCAAAATCTCATAATAATCTATAAATGCCATGGTATAAAAATAAGATAAATCAGGTTATGTAGTGGTTTTCTAACAGCAGGAGCGGAACAAAAAAAGCATCACGGTGTCAAAAATAATTGCCACGCCATCATCCGGGATCCGAATTATCAATTCTTTGCCCGAAGTTCAATGCGCACCCTCATTAGCTAAAAAAAGGCGCCAGCATCTCACGCAATTCTTTCGGCATATTTGTTTTCTCTTTCGTTTTGGAATTGATGAAATAGAGCACCACTTTGCCAATCGTGAGCAAACTTCCGGCTTCATTATACACCTCATGATCAAATTCTATGCGGTGACCGTCCGGTAGTTGTTTTAATATTACTTTAACAGTTAGCAAATCATCGTAATGGGCAGGGCGCAGATACTTACATTGTAATTCTGTAATCGGCATGTATGTGCCCAGCGTTTCCATATTTTTATAGGTAAAACCAAGTTTGCGGATCGCTTCTGCACGGGCTACTTCAAAATACTGCGCATAATTACCATGATAAACAACGTCCATCTGATCCGTTTCTGCATACCTTACCCTTACTTGCGTACTTGACTCGAACATTATTTACTTATTTATTTTATCTAACAGCAGTGATTGCTGCCGTGTTATCCATCAAAAAAAAATTACAATAATTATTACGTACAGTTTCCGGCCGGGATATTTTATATTTTTAAACACAAAATTATTTGTTAATTAATCCATCTGCACTGGCCTTGCCCGGCCCCAGTAAAAAAATAGAAAAAAAGACCGTAAAGAAAAAAGCAGCGGCTTCATTTTTACCAAAAATATTTCCATGATCTGCCTTAAACAAAACGACACCTGTTGAAATAAGCAATGGAATAACCGCCAATCGTGTAAACAGGCCCAGCACAATAAACATCGAACAAAAAAATTCTGCAAAGATTACAAGTGAGAGTGAGAGCGTACTTCCAATACCCATGAAGTTCATAAAGCTGCTTTTTTTCTCCGCAAAATGTATCAGTTTGTCGTATCCATACGGTATGATCAATGCCCCGGCAACAACGCGCAATGCCAGTGTTGAAATATTAAAAGCCCAGTTGCGGTAAGAAACAGATAATAATTTTTTCATCCTTTTTTTTCAATTTTTTCAAAAGTAAGATGATGCGCTGAATTAGAATGAAATGTTAATCCTTGTACTTATCCACAGGTGTTTGGAACGATGTTTGGTCAGAGTAAAAATAATTAGAAACTTTAGAGCGTTGTAAACCCTGCAACTAATTAATTCATCAAATGAAGAAATTTCTTAGTACCGTATTAGTTAGTGCCTCTTTCTTTATTGCTGCTGCACAGCAAACCCGCTATATCGCAGATCCGCAAACTACACTGAAGGAGGCGAAAGAATATTTTGCCAATGGATCTTATAGCCTGGCCTATCCCTTATTCAAAGATTTAAATTTATATCTCCGCGAAGCTGACCGCAGCGATAAGGCCATCAGTTACCAGGAAATTAAATATTACACGATCGTTTGCGCGTTGAAACAGAATGAAGCCGCTGCAACAGATCTTGCACGGGATTTTATAGATGGTGAGGATAATATTGCCCGTGTGCAGATGATGAGCTTTCATTTGGCTGAATATTATTTCCGCCAGAAAAATTTTTTCCAGGCAATCGCCAATTATGAGAAAACAAGTGCTGTTCATTTAAGCGAGCGTGAGATTGCTGATATGAAGTTTCACCAGGGCTATTCTTATTTTAACCTGAAACGTTTTGACCAGGCAATGCCACTGCTCGATGCCATCAGGAAAAACCCAAAAGATCCCAATTATACGGATGCTAATTACTATTATGGATTTATAGCTTTTAACAATGGTAAACTGCGTGATGCGCAGGAGTCTTTTAAGATTACGGAAAGTGACAGCCGGTACGAAAAAGTAGTGCCGTTTTATATTGCCACTATCATGTACAATACGGGGCAGAAAGACAAAGCGCTTGAGTATGCAGAGTCAAGACTGAAAAAAGGCGGTCAAGTTTATGATATACCACTCCGTCAATTGATTGGTCATGCATATTTCGAAAAAGGTGATTACGCAAAAGCGCAGCCTTACCTGGAGAACTACGCCGGAAGCTCAAAAAAATTAAGAAGAGAAGATACCTACGAACTGGCTTATACATATTACCAAACAGCCAATTACCCCAAAGCGATTGAAGGCTTTAAACAATTATCCGGAAAAGAAGATTCGCTGGCACAAAACGCCATGTATTTATTAGGTGATGCGTATTTGAAAACAAACCAGAAAGCAAATGCGCGGAACGCTTTCTCTTTTTGCGCTGCCAACAGCAGCAATCCTTATCAACGCGAAGTGTCAAAGTATAACTACGCCAAACTTTCTTATGAACTCGGTTACCAGGATGTGGCATTGACAGAATTAAAGAAATTTTTAGCTGAATATCCCAGTTCAACGTATAATACAGAAGCAAAAGAATTGCTGGTAAGCGTACTTGCCAACAGCAATAGTTATAAAGACGCGCTTGCCATGGTGGAAGGACTTAAAAATCCCTCTGACAATGTAAAAAAGCAATATGCAAAAATTTTATATGGCCGTGCAACGGAAATGGTAAACGATGGTTTGCTGATTGGCGCCAACGATTTACTTGATAAAGCACTTGCAGCACCCAATAACCAGGAAGTACTGCCATATATTAATTTCTGGAAAGGGGAAATATCTTATCGCCTTAATAAAGTTGATGATGCTATTCGTTATTATTTCGAATATCTCAAATCGCCGGGTGTTGCCAATGGAGAAGTAAATCCTCTTAATGCCAAGTATAACCTTGGCTATGCATTTTTAAAAAGAGAAAATTATAAACAGGCACTTACTTATTTTGAACAGGTAGCCGGCACCCCAAAAATTAATTCATCACAAATAGCACAGGACGCTTATGTGCGGAGTGCAGACTGTTATTACATGAGCCGGGATTTTACAAGGGCGTTGAGCATGTATGATAAAGTGTTAAGTTTTTCATGGCCCTCGAGCGATTACGCGTTATTTCAAAAATCAATGGTGGCCGGCGTAAAAAGTGGTGCTGATAAAATTAAATTACTGCAAACGATTGAAAGGGTGTATCCGCAAAGCAGCCTTGTTCCGGATGCCAATCTTGAAATTGCCACTACTTATTTGTCAGACGAAAAGTTTCGCGAGTCTATTCCTTTTTTGAAAAATGTTGTTAGTAATACAGCCAATGAATCGTTAAAACCAAGAGCGTTATTGCGGATGGGTATCGCTTATTATAACCTCAACAATAATAAAGAAGCGTTGAATCAATATAATGTTTTGTTGAAACAGTACCCAAATTCCCCGGAAGCGCAGGAAGCGCTTGATAATGCCAAAACAATTTATGTTGAAGATGGCAGAAGCGGCGAGTATGTAAGCTTTGCGCGCAGCATGGGTGTGGATGTGTCCGCAACACAGGAAGATTCGCTGGCATATGCCGAAGCAGAAGTACAATTTAATAATGGCAATTTCAGCGGTGCACTCAGCCGTTTTGACAATTACCTGGCAAAATTTCCCGAAGGAAAAAATGCAATAGAGGCTAATTATTACAAGAGTGAAATTTATTATAATCAGAAAAACTGGGCGAAGGCTGCGGAAGGCTATGAAGCTGTAGGAGACAAAGCGCCTAATAAATTTGGTGAAAAATCTTTGTTACTCGCGGCGCGGTTAAATTTCTTTGATTTGAAAAATTACGATAAAGCAGAAAAATATTTTTTTAAACTAAAAGAATTTGCTTCCAGCCAGGAAAATAAGTTAGAAGCAATGCGTGGTTTACTGCGCAGTCAGTATGAATTGAAAAAATGGACGGAAGCAACGGAGAATTCGAAAGATTTACTAAATCAGAAAGGCGGAAGTACTGATGATAAAGTATTAGCCAATATGGTGCTGGCAAAATCAGCGCAATCAGCAAATCAATGCGATCTGGCAATCTCTTATTTCCGTGCAGCAGCCGGCTTAAATAAATCTGCTTATGGTGCAGAAGCGCGGTACGAAATTGCGAATTGCCAGTATGATCAAAGCAAATATAAAGATGCAGAAAAGTCTGCTTTTGAAGTAATAAACAAATCCGGTTCCTATGCAGACTGGGTAACAAAAGCATATTTGCTGCTGGGGGATATTTATTTTAAAGAAAAAGATTATTTCAATGCCAAAGCTACCTTCCAGAGTATTGTGGATAATGCAACGGTGCCTGAACTGAAAGAGATGGCGCAGTCAAAGCTTACACAGGTTACGGAAGAGGAAAAATCAAACAGTAAGATCAGCGCACAATAATCTTCTTCTTTTTATCAAATAAGAAGTTCCTAAACTACAATTGTACATGAACATGCATCAATATAAAAAAATACTTTTCCTTCTAACCGTCGGGTTGTTTGTTGTTGCCATTGCTTTTTCGCAGGATTCAACAAATAAAAAAAGGACGATTGATATTACATCTTCTTTTAAACCTGTACTGCGGGAAGCAGTTAAAATTAATTTTAATGCAGCGGCGCCAGTGGTTGATTCATCCAAACCAAAATTAACCTACAATATTCCACAGCAAAATCTTTTATTAGGTTATTTGCCGGCACAATTGAAGCCTGTAGCATTGCAAATAGACAGTGTGAACGCATGGAAGTACAGTAATTACATAAAAGTGGGAGCGGGTAATGTTCATATTCCTTATGCCCAGGCAGGGTTTAGTTTTGGGGATGGAAAAAATTCTTTTTTTAATGCATTCGCAAAGGGATATACGTCGAAGGGAAAATACAATGATTTTCAAAAGAATAATTATGCCGCCGTTTCCCTGGATGGAACAGTAAGAACCGCTGGTAATCTTGAGTGGAATGGTGGTCTGGGTTTTAAAAGTGAAGATTATTTTTTCTACGGCTTTCAACCTGCCACGCTTGTATTTACCAAAGACCAGTTACGTCAGCGTTTCCAGGGATATGAAGGCAAACTTAGCCTTCGTAATATGGAAGCCACGGAATTTGGCTTAACCTATAATCCTAATATTAAAATAGATGTTTTTGGTGGAAATAATTTTATGGGCAAGGCAACTGAAACAAATACATTGGTGAATGTGCCGCTTACAAAAACATTTGGTGAAACATTTTCCTTCAATCTCGGGTTGACTGCTGATTTAACGCATTATAAACCTGACGTTGCAGATGCTATTCAGAATAATTTATTTTATGTAGCCCCTGCGGTACATGTCAAGACAGATAATTTTACACTCACAGCGGGCGTTAGTCCGGCATGGGATAATAAACTGTTTCATCTGCTGCCCAATATTATGGCTGATGTAGTTACCAATGATAAAAGTTTTACCCTGCAGGCAGGCTGGATTGGTTATTACGATAAGGGGTCTTATCAGCGGTATGCCGGTATTAATCCGTGGATAGCCGAACCCACTTCTTTAATGAATACACGCGCACAGGAATTATATGCTGGTATTAAAGGTTCTTTGCTTGATCATTTCAGTTACAGTGCCAAAGTGGGCGCTGTTCAATACCGGAATATGGCCTTGTTTGTCAATGACAGCACAGATGGAAAAACATTCAAAACAATTTATTCGCCGTCGCTGCAGGCACTTAAAATGCACGGTGAAATTGCCTGGACGCAGGGAGAAGATCTTAGTTGGACCAATGCTATTACAATTACGCATTATTCAAATGTAAAAGGCCAGTTGGCAGCGTGGGGACTTACACCTCTTGAATTAAGTAGTTCGTTGCGCTGGCAATTGTTTAAAGATTTTTTTCTGAAGGGCGATTTGTATGCATATGGCGGAGCGCCTTACGAGCAAAAAGTATCTGCTACAGTTTATAAAGAATCTACCGGGCAATCTGGTGTTGATGTAAACGCCGGAGTAGAATTTAAAGTAACCAAAGCGCTCAATCTTTGGTTGCAAATGAATAATATCTTCAACAATAAATATGAACGCTGGCACCAATACCAGGTGTATGGTTTTAATATACTTGGCGGTATTGTATTTCACTTCGACCAGAAATAGAATAACGTTTACAGGGATAGAAGTGGAAGGAAAGGGGTATAAACCTTAAACTTTCATTCTTTGCCTGTTGCAGTCCGTGTCTTTCAGCGGCGCTCAAACTGCCTCTCCTGTCTTCTGCCTTATAGCTTCAACCTTCCCACCTTTATTGCTATCTTTGCGGAATGCGTAAACTCAGTATGGATGAGCTGAACCGTAAGTCGGTGCAGGAGTTTAAAGAATCACCCAAAATACCGGTTATTGCTGTGCTGGAAAATGTACGCAGCGCCTATAATGTGGGCAGTGTGCTGAGGACGGCAGATGCTTTTTTGCTGGAAGCCGTTTATACGACCGGCTATACGGCACATCCCCCGCACAAAGAAATTTCAAAAACAGCCCTGGGAGCCGATGAATCTGTAACAAGCAAACATTTCTCAACGGCGGTTGAAGCCATTGTTGAATTGAA
>JBDUAY010000459.1:0-4649 GCA_040004415.1 Bacteroidota bacterium
TATCATTCACCCCCCGCCAGTACTTATAGAGAATTTTACCGGGAGGCACCCCTCGTTGTCGCCCCTCATCCCCGGCCCTTCTCCACGGAGTGTAGAAGGGTGCCTCTCCGCGGGTTTGATTACTGATTATAAACAGTGGGTGCAAAAACGTTATCAAATCACTTATGAAAAAGTAAGCGTTCAATTTTATCATTCACCCCCCGCCAGTACTTATAGAGAATTTTACCGGGAGGCACCCCTCGCCAGCGCAGCTGGAGAAGGGGCCGGTGGTGAGGGGACTTGAAAAAAATGCTGCTTATATACAATAGAACCAAAGCCCCTTCCTGCACAGAAGATGAACGGATTGCGACGCAACGATGTCGCCCAAAGAAAAAATGCAGGTATCAAAAAAAAGAAAGACTGACGATCTCAGCCCCTGATTATAATTTATCAAACTTTTGCGAAGCGGCACCCCTCGCCTTTGGAGCGGGGCGGGGGTGAGGTTTACATCTGAAAAGAGCGAGGTGTAAATCTTTTGCTATTCTGCCCGCCGTGCAATATTTTTGCCCCACTTTAAAATAGTTTACAGTATGGCAAGATCAATAGCATATCGGGAAGCTTTGCGTGAGGCGATGAATGAAGAAATGAGGCGCGATGACCGTGTTTTTCTTTTAGGGGAAGAAGTGGCTGAATACAATGGCGCCTACAAAGTATCTCAGGGTATGCTGGATGAATTTGGCGCTAAACGCGTTATTGACACACCCATTTCTGAACTCGGATTTACCGCTATTGCCGTTGGTGCCGCACAACAAGGCCTTAGACCCATTGTAGAATATATGACCTGGAACTTTGCCGTACTGGCACTCGACCAGATTTTGAATACCGCTTCCAAAATGCTGGCTATGAGCGGCGGACAAGTTTCCTGCCCGATTGTATTCAGGGGTGCCAACGGATCTGCCGGGCAGCTGGGTGCACAACACTCTACTGCATTTGAAAGTTATTACGCCAATATACCCGGACTAAAAGTAGTTTCTCCCAGTAATCCCTACGATGCGAAAGGCTTGCTGAAACAGGCTATCCGGTACGAAGAAGATCCGGTTATTTTTATGGAAAGTGAAGTGATGTATGGCGAAAAAGGCGAAGTGCCGGAAGAAGAATATTATATCCCGCTGGGTAAAGCAGATATTAAAAGACCCGGCCGCGACGTAACCATTGTTTCCTGGAATAAAATGATGAAAGTTGCGCTGGGCGCCGCTGCAGAGCTGGAAAAAGATGGCATCAGCGCAGAAGTAATTGATATGAGAACGATTCGCCCAATGGACTGGATGACCGTTCTTGAAAGTGTTAAGAAAACAAACAGGCTGGTAATTGTAGAAGAACAATGGCCATTTGCATCTGTTTCATCAGAATTAGCTTACCGCATTCAGAAAGAAGCATTTGATTACCTGGATGCACCGGTACGCCGTATCACCGCCGCAGATGCGCCGTTGCATTATGCTGCTAACCTGGTGGCGCTGGCCTTGCCCGACGTACCAAGAACAGTTAAGCTGGTAAAAGAAGTGATGTACCTGAAAAAATAAAACGCAAATAAACAAGCAATAAAAGTATAAGCGCCCCCGGCATCCTGGCCGGGGGCTTTTTTATTGGTCATTTTAACAGGGGAAGCAGGTGTACGGTTATGTCCACAGGTTTTAACAACGGAACAGTAACACCTTACTACTTCTTAATGAGAAAATGTTTTTATAATTGAATTGATAGTAAGCAGGAAGCAATAACTATAGGCCATTAAAATACCAGCTAATAAAATGAGTCTGCCGGTTATTTGCCATACAGTATAGTCAGCAACGGAGCGTTGGGGAAGTAGTTTTGCATTCATAGGATATTTTTTAGGTTAACGGATACATAAAAGTAATACCTACTTTTTGTTCTGTCAAGGGTTCCATATAACTATTTTTAATAAATAGTGTTTCTACGTTGCCAAATCTGGATAATCAGTAAATATCCGGCAAGCAGAAACGTTTCACAGCTGAGTGGTTGCTATTAACGGTTTTTAAATTTCATCCACCTCATTGTAAGTTAATGCGCTTTCAATTATTTTTAACTATCCCGATACGTGCGTGCTCCAGGAAAAAAATAACCACAGCGGCACGGAAGAAAGGGAGAAGCACGGCGATAGTCTTTTGTGATTTCAATTTCTCCGTGAAACGCCGTGCCTTTGTGTCTCCGTGGTTTAAAATGAAATCGGCGACCCGCACGCATCGCAGATGCCTCCGTGTGTTCCCTTAAATAATGACCTAATACAAATATTCTCCGAGTTCCCCCGTGGCACCGTGTCTCTGTGGTTCAAAAAAATCTCAAACTAAGGCATCACCCATCTATTGTTAAATATCCCTCAATCTTAATTTCACCCGGAACTATTTAACTTTTGCCCGTTATTTTCGTTGCAGATAGAACTAACCTATGACGAAACAGCTACTCTTTATTCTTACTACATTTTTTTTATATGGAACGATCTATGCGGGCCGTGTTAGCGGTATGGTGACCGATGAAAAAGGCGAGCCGTTGCCGTATGCATCTGTTTTTGTAAAAGGTACCACCCAAGGCACCACCGCCAATAACCAGGGTAAATATTTTCTTGATCTCGATGCGGGCAGCTTCACCATTACCTGCCAGCATGTTGGTTATACCCGCCAGGAAAAAACCATTGCGGTTGCCAACGCAAGCATGGAACTGAATTTTCAATTGCTGTTACAGCAAACGACCATGAAAGAAGTCATCGTACGGCCCGGCGGTGAAGACCCCGCGTATGAAATTATCCGCCAGGCCATCAAAAAGAAAAAAGATTATGTGGAACCGCTGGATTCATTTACCGTTGAAGCCTATATAAAAACACTTGTGCGTACCCGTAAGGTGCCAAAACAGGTCATGGGTAAAAAAATTGAAGAATCGGATCGGAAAGATATGGGCGTGGATTCTGCCGGCAGGGGAATTATTTATTTGTCGGAATCGCTGACCAAAGTATCTTCCCAAAAACCAGGCAAAACAAAACTGGAAGTATTATCCACCCGCGAGAGTGGCTCAACCGGGCTGGGTTTCAGCCTGCCCACGTTTACGAATTTCTACAACAATAATGTGAATGTATTTGCCATGGCGAACCTGAGCCCGCGGGGATTTGTATCGCCTATTGCCGATGGTGCGCTTAATTATTACCGTTATAAATACCTGGGTTCCTTTTTTGAAGATGGAAAAGAAATCAACCAAATACAGGTAATACCCCGCCGCAAATATGAACCCTTGTTTTCCGGAACGATCAATATCACCGAGGGCGACTGGCGGATTCACAGCCTTGATTTAATGCTGCTGAAAGAATCGCAATTGCAATTGCTGGACACGCTCATCATTAAACAAATACAGGTGCCCATTGGCAACGGTGTCTGGCAGATAAAAGATCAAAACGTTTATTTTACGTTTAAACTTTTTGGTTTTGATGCCATTGGTAATTTCCTGAATATGTATAATAAATACGATGCGAACCCGCAGTTCAGGAAAAAATATTTTAACAATGTGGTGATGGCGTATGATACGGCTGCCAATAAAAAGCCAACACAATACTGGGATTCTGTACGGCCGGTTCAACTGGAGGTGGACGAGGCAAAAAACTATCGGGTGAAAGACAGCAGTTTCAGATCGCAGCAGGCACGCATGCAGCAAAAACCGTATATCGATTCCATTCATACCACCCGCGAAAAAATAACGGCCAAAAAAATATTATGGAGCGGTTATGGCCGCTCTAATTACGATTCATTGCATCCGTTTTCTTATACCTGGCAGCCGTTGCTGAAAAATCTTTATTACAATACGGTGGAAGGCGTAGCAGCAAACCTGGAGGCGACGTTTCGTAAATCGATGTCTGCGTTGAATGAACAGGTAAGTTTTACGCCGCATATCCGCTATGGGTTTAGCAATACGCACCTCAATGCATGGGGCACAGTTGTTTTCAACAAACGTGTGTTTAACCGGGATGGTGAAGGCATGGGCACTGCCAGCAGGAGTACCTGGACAATTTCCGGCGGTAAGCGCATCAACCAGTTTAATACTGAAAATCCCATTACGCCGTTGATGAATACCGTGTACACCTTGCTGTTCAGGCGCAACTATGAAAAGCTGTATGATAATTATTTCGGGCATGTAGCCTGGAACAAACGCTTTGATAATGATCTGCGCATCACCGCGGACGTTTTATATGAAGATCGTTTGCCGGTCGACAATACCACTGATTATTCCCTTTTTAAATACAGCGATCGTTTCTTTACACCCAATTACCCGTTTGAAAAAATTGCCACGCAATTTCCGCGCCACCAGGCATTGATAGCCGGCGTAGCGTTGCAATTTAAGCCCGGGCAAAAATATGTGCAGTTTCCCCGCGGTAAAATGGCGGTGGGGTCAAAATATCCAACCTTATCGCTGAGTTATTATAAAGGCATTGAAAATGTGTTGGGCAGTGATGTCAACTTCGACAAGTGGAAATTTGCTGTGTGGGATAATGTGAATTTTAAATTGCTCGGCCTGCTCAAGTACCGGTTCAGCATTGGTGGATTTCTCAATAGCAAAAGCGTTTTCATCCAGGATTACCAGCATTTCAATGGCAACCAGGTTTTTTATGCCGGTGA
>JBDUAY010000094.1:0-15700 GCA_040004415.1 Bacteroidota bacterium
CCCCGCCCCCTCCGAAATTACCGCCGCCGCCACCGCTGGTAACGCCCAGTAAATCCTGGCTGGAGAAATTTTGCTGATTAATGTTATTAAAAGTTCCTACCACAGATATTCTCCGGCTGCCTTCAAACGTGCTTACATTGCCACCCGCATTATATCTGCCGGCAGTTCCATAACCTGCGTAGATGCGGCCAAATTGACCATTTTTTATACCTGATTTTGTAACGATGTTAATTGCTTTAACAGAATTGCCATCATCAAAACCAGTAAAAGCAGCCTGGTCACTCAGACGGTCAAATACTTGTATTTTATCAACTACTTCAGAGGGAAGGTTGCGCAATGCCGCAGTAGCATCATCACCCATAAAATCTTTACCATCGATGGTTACTTTTTGTACCTGGTCCCCGTGCGCAGTCACCGTTCCATTTTTATCAACGGTAATACCCGGCATTTTTTTAATCAGGTCTTCCGTGGTTGCATCGGGGTTAACTTTGAAGGCACTTGCGTTGTAATTCGTCGTATCGCCTTTTTGCTGGGCAGGGGGTGTTTTTGCTATAATCACAACACCTTCCAGCGCCTTTGTTTTTTTAGGAACGAGAATAATCCCCAAACTAGTCGTTGTGTCGGATGGTACTACCTGCTGGTCCACCGGTTCATAACCTATATAGCTAATGGACAGCAAAAATGTATCTGCCGGAACACCTCTGAAAGTAAATGAACCCCGGCCGTTGGACACAGCATCTAATTTTATAGAAGGATCTCTTTTCGGACTGAGCGTTAAGGTAGCGCCAGACAAAGGCGTTTTATCCGTTTTATCCTGCAAAATGCCTGAAATAGATGCAAGTCCGTGAAAATTTGCGGTATCTGGTGTTGCGGAGCGGGTAATAACCTGGCTGCTGTCGGAACCAGCATTATTTATTTTGGACCCATTGCCTGTAGCCGCGCTGCCTGGTTTAGTAGTATCTGCCTTTGCCATGTTAGCATTAGCAACTGCGGCGCTGCTGTCTCTTGCTGTAGCAGTTTCTTTTACGATAAATACATTGCCCAAATCGGCGCTTGAATCTGTTATTGCCCATGTTTTAGTAATTAGCGGATAACCAGTCATACTGATGAGTACCCGGAACGTGTCCGCATGCAAGTCTTTCAATTCAAAATTTCCTTTTTTACCCGTAACAGCATTATGAGAAATGTTAGCAGAATCGTTGATGGAGAACAAGTCGATCCTGGCACCCTCCAGTGAAGTATTCCCGGTACTGTCCGCAATCCGGCCCTTTATCGTAAAGGTTTTTACCTGTGCAGCGGCAACGGTCATTAATAACATTGTAATAACTGTCAGGCAGGTCAACTTTACCATAAATTTCTTTATCATTTTTTTATAAGACGATACATCTGTACAAAAACCTGTGGTGATTGAACATATTGAAAACAGGAGAATTTTGTTTTTACAGGATGCAGACTGGATATAAACAAGCCTTCGCTGTCATTTCTTTTAAACTTAATTTCGCGTTTTACGTACCAGCACCTCAATCAACTTTTAAGAACGCTGCTCAATTAAATGAGTCCGGACAATATGAATCATACAATAGCTGTAAATACCAGATGTAAGGAACTGCGTGTCTGTGTATTGCTGCCTACTTATAACAATAGTGCCACATTGCCTGCTGTTATTAATGATGTGGCCCAATATACAGACCAGATAATTGTGGTAAATGACGGAAGTACCGACGATACCCCGGCAGTCTTGAAAAATTTCCCCGGTTTGCAAATTATTACCCAGCCGGTTAATAAAGGAAAAGGGGTTGCCCTGCGTACAGGATTCGATCATGCCCGTACGCTTGGTTATGAATACGCCATCACTATTGATTCTGATGGGCAACATTTTGCAAAAGACCTGTACAATTTTTTAGATAAGCTGGAAGAAAATAAGAAGGCAATTATTATCGGCGCCCGTAATATGAACCAGGAAGCGGTGCCGGCCAAAAGCAGTTTTGGTAACCGGTTTTCTAATTTCTGGTTTAAAATTGAAACGGGTATTGCGCTTCCGGATACACAGTCAGGCTATCGCTTATACCCGTTACTACCGCTAAAAGATATTCATTTTTTTACCCGCAGATTTGAATTTGAAATCGAAGTGCTGGTACGCGCTGCATGGAAGGATATTGACGTTGTCTCAGTGCCTGTCACTGTTTATTATGCCCCGGCAGAAACACGCGTCTCGCATTTCAGACCGGTAAAAGATTTCACCCGCATTAGTATTTTAAATACATTTTTGGTGCTGGTTATGTTGCTGTACATCGTTCCGCGCAATTTTCTACGGGGCATCTTTGACAAGCATAAACGAAGACGATTTTTAAACGAACATTTATTAAATCCGCACCACAGCGATGAATTAAAAGCGGTATCCATTGCATTCGGAATATTTATGGGTATTATACCATTGTGGGGTTTTCAGCTGGCGTTGGCAATTTTTTTTTCTATCATTTTCAAATTAAATAAAGGCCTGGTCATTGTTGCAGCCAATATCAGTGTACCACCTATGATACCTGTTATTATTTTTTTGAGCTACAAAATGGGTTCCTGGTGGATGGGCAACCGCGCCATGGAATTGGTATTTAGCAAAAAAATCAGTTTGCAAAACATAAAAACAAACCTGGAGCAATATATTTATGGCAGTATTACCCTGGCTGTTATAGCCGCGTTGATAGCAGGTTTAGTTAGTTATGTACTCATGAAAGTTTTTAAAAAGAAAATGATGGCCGCCGTATAAGTTATACCTGATGGAAAAACTTTTTATCTCTCTTTATAATTTTTTTGAAAAAAGGCAGCTAATCTTTTGGGTTACGCTTACCAGCAGCTTTTTGCTGTTGGGTTTTTTTGCCGCCAGGATAAAACTGGAAGAAGATATTTCTAAAATACTACCCAACGATAAAAAAGTAGAAAAACTCAGCGAGGTTTTTCAAAATTCAAAATTTCTGGATAAGCTGGTCGTTACCATTTCATTAAAAGATACCACCGCCGCTGCACAGCCAGATAGCCTGGTGGCATATGCAGATGCTTTTGCAACGGCAATAAAAGAAAAATATAGTAATTATATTACGAAGCTGCAGGATAAGACCGATGATAGCCTTGTGCTGCAAATGTTCGCTGCTATCAGTAATCAGTTGCCACTTTACCTGGATGAGAAAGATTATGCCGCTATTGACACGCTGATTCAGCCTGCGGCATTGCAAAAAACATTGCAAAATAATATACGAACGCTTAGTTCACCGGCGGGGATTGCGCTTAAAAGCATGATTGCAAAAGATCCGGTCGGTATTTCTTTTTTAGGGCTGAAAAAATTGCAGCAATTACAATACGACAGCAGCTTTGAATTGTACGACAGCTATGTGCTTACAAAGAATCAGCAACACCTCATGCTGTTTATTACACCTGCTTATCCACCCAATAATACTGGCAAAAATCAAATGCTGCTAAACGGCCTTGATCAAATTACGGATAGCCTTAGCAATGGTATTTATAAAAATGTTACGGCCCAATATTTTGGCGCTACGGCAGTTTCTGCCAGTAATGCGGAGCAGTTGAAAAAAGACACCTTGTTTACACAGGGCATTACCGTTATTTTCCTGGTGCTGTTTATTGGATTTTACTTTCGAAAAAAAAGAGCACCATTTTTAATCCTGTTACCCGTTGCTTTCGGCGCTTTATTTTCATTGGCAATGTTATATTTTATCAAGGGAAAGATTTCTGTTATTGCACTTGGTACCGGTTCTGTTATTCTTGGTATTGCCGTAAATTATTCGTTGCATGTTTTTAATCATTACCGGCACACGCATAACATCCCGCAGGTGATAACAGATCTTACTATGCCCCTAACGGTGGGCAGTTTTACAACGATAGGTGGATTTTTATGTTTGCAATTTGTAAAATCGGAAATGCTGAAAGATCTTGGATTGTTTGCCGCGCTCAGTCTTACCGGCGCTTCACTCTGTTCACTTATTTTCCTGCCGCATTTAATTGCTTCCAAAGATGAGGAAGCACGCACGGTTCCGCCAGCACTTTCATGGATCGATAAATTAGCAGGATGGCGGCCAGAGCATAATAGAATTATTATTGTTGTAATTGTAATATTAACGTTTGTTTTCGGCTATACGGCACAGTATGTAAGCTTTGAGCCGGATATGCTCCGCATGAATTTTATGAGTGATCGGCTTAAAAAAGCTGACGCCAGTTTAAACAGGATTAATGCGTATTCATTGCAGTCGGTATATTTAATTTCAACTGGCCGCAATCTGAATGATGCTTTACTAAAAAATGAAAAGGCAACTGTTGTTACAGAACGGCTGAAACAAAAAGGAATCGTAAATAAATACTCAGGCGTTTCATCTTTTATTCTCTCTGCTGAATTACAAAAAGAAAAAATTGCCCGCTGGAACGCATATTGGACTACAGGAAAAAAGCAGCATTTACTGGCTGACTTGCAGTCAACCGGAAAGATATTGAAATACAATACCACTGCCTTTGAGCCATTTAGTATCTTGTTGAATAAACAATATCAACCTGCCAATGATTCAACGGTTTCTATTATCCGCAAAAACTTTTTGGACGATTATATTACAGAAAAGCCCGGTAAGACAACCGTTATTACGCTTGTAAAAGTAACGCCCAAAAATCGCCAGCAGTTATATAATTCATTTGATAATAATACTGGTACAACTGTGATCGATAAACAATATCTCACCGGAAGATTTGTGGAAATTATCAATTCAGATTTTGGGAGCATTGCACTGATGTCGTCCATATTGGTTTTTGTTGTGCTGCTGATATCTTATGGCCGCATAGAACTCACACTGGTTTCTTTTATACCGATGTTCATTAGCTGGATATGGATCCTTGGCATCATGGGCATATTGGGTATTACGTTTAATATTGTAAACATTATTATTTCTGCTATTATTTTTGGTTTGGGAGATGACTACAGTCTCTTTATTATGGATGGCCTGTTGCAGGAATATAAAACAGGAAAGAAAAATCTCGCATCGTATAAGTCGTCCATTCTGCTTTCAGCCATTACAACAATTGCGGGGTTGGGCGTTTTGATTTTTGCAAAGCATCCTGCGCTGCGTTCGATCGCACTGATTGCCATCATTGGTATTTTGTGCGTGGTGGTCATTGGACAACTATTAATTCCATTTCTTTTTAATTTTTTAATAAAGGACCGCATCCGCAATCATCGTTTTCCCTGGACTTTTTTTGGCATGCTTAAATCTGCTTTTGCATTTTCTTATTTTGCGTTGGGCAGTGTAGTGGTGGCCGTCGCAGCGCTTTTGTTTGTTAAATTAAATCCGTTCAGTAAAGAAAAAGGCAAACTTTTATATCATACCATTTTGTCAAAATTTGTATGGAGCCTGATGTACATTATGCCGAATGTAAAAAAGAGGATCATCAATCCTTTAAAAGAAAAATTTTCAACACCGGCTGTAATTATATGTAATCATCAGTCGTCATTGGATGTTTTGCTGGCCATGATGCTGAATCCGAAAATAATATTGTTCATCAATAAGCGGGTTTGGAACTTGCCCTTTGTCGGTTTCGTCGTACGCTCCGCAGATTTTTTTCCAACTACGGAAAATACAGAAGAAGGGCTTGATAAAATCAGGGAATGCGTAAAACGGGGCTATTCGGTCGTCGTGTTTCCTGAGGGAACGCGTTCTGAAGACGGGCACATGAAAAGATTTCACAAAGGAGCTTTTTTTGTGGCCGAAAAATTACAGCTGGATATATTGCCGGTTCTTATCCATGGCACCAGCTATGCGCTTAGCAAAGACGATTTTTTATTGAAAGACGGACATGTGACGCTTTCCTATTTACCACGTATAAAGCCAGGTGATGAAAGTTTTGGAACAGGCTACGCGGAGCGTACAAAAAAAATAAGCCGGTATTTCAGGGATAATTTTGAGATATTGAGAAGACAGATAGAACACCCTGCTTATTTTAATGAACAATTGCATTACAACTATATTTATAAAGGTCCGGTGCTGGAGTGGTACATGCGCATTAAAGTAAAACTGGAAAAAAATTATAAAGTGTTTAATGAATTACTTCCACAAACGGGAAGCATACTTGATATCGGATGTGGCTATGGTTTTATGAGTTACATGCTTCATTTTGTATCGCCGCAACGGCAAATTACCGGACTGGATTACGACGAACAAAAGATTGCTACCGCCAATCATTGTTTTAGTAACGATTCAACTATCAATTTTGTGCATACAGATGTAATGGAATATACCTTTGAAAAATATGACGCCATTGTAATGATGGATATTTTGCATTACCTGCAACCGGATCAACAAAAAATTGTTATTGAAAAATGTATTCGCAATATCAGGCCGGGTGGCTCAATTGTAATAAGAGACGGCAACAAAGATTTGGAAAAGCGGCAGAAAGGAACTGAGCTGACGGAGAAATTTTCAACAGAAATATTTGGCTTTAATAAAACTGCCGGTGGATTGCATTTTTTATCTGGAAGCACAATAAAAGAAATAGCTGAAGCAAACAATATGGAATGCCGCGAAATAGATGAATCAACTTTTACTTCAAATATTATTTTTGTACTAAAGCATGTGTAATTGATGACTACAGATCAGTACGATATTATTATTATTGGAAGCGGTATGGGCGGACTGATCTGCGGCGACGTACTTAGTCGCGAAGGATATAAGATATGTGTGCTGGAAAAAAATAAACAAATTGGCGGATGCCTGCAAACCTTTGCCCGTGATAAAGTTATTTTTGATTCGGGCGTGCATTATCTCGGCGGATTATGCAAAGGGCAGAACCTTTACCAGGTGTTCAAATATCTTGGTTTGATGGATAAGCTGAAACTACAGCAACTCGATGCAGATGCATTTGATAAAATTATTATTGACAACGATGATAAAGAATATGTTTTTGCGCAGGGATATGAAAATTTTACCAATAAGTTATTAGCTGACTTTCCGGGAGAAGAAGAAGCATTGCGTTTGTATTGCGATACTATTAAAGATGTGTGCAGCAAATTTCCCTTGTATAATCTGCGTTCTGGAGATTACAAAGAAAAGGAGCGCGTATTGCAGATTGACACCAAAACATTTATTGAATCCATCACCAGCAATAAAAAATTGCAGGCAGTGCTGGCAGGTAATAATTCTTTGTATGCCGGCCAGCCTGGTAAAACGCCGTTGTATGTTCATGCGCTTATATTAAACCACTATATTGAAAGCTCCTGGAAATGCGTAGATGGCGGATCGCAAATTGGGTTGATTATGGCGAAAAATATTCGTCAGCGTGGTGGTGTACTACACACAAACAGCGAAGTGAAAAAAATTGTTGAAGAGAACGGACGGATAGCTTATGTTGAGTTGGCTGATGGTCAGCAACTGCATGCAGATATTTTTATCTCTAATATGCACCCTGTAAAAACGCTCGAAATAATGGAAACGGGTGTAATCAGAAATATTTACCGGAAACGCTTAAAAAGCCTGGAGAATTCTATCTCTTCTTTTACGCTTAATATTGTGTTGAAGAAAAACTGTTTTACATATTTTAAGCATAATTATTACTGGCACAGGGAAGGAACGGTTTGGACCGGTGCAAATTATACAGAAGAAAACTGGCCGTTGGGCTATGCGGTTTTTTTGTCTGCTACATCCAAAACAACAGAATATGCCGAAGCTATGTCTGTACTTACGTATATGCGGTACGATGAAGTGAAAGAGTGGGAGCATACTTTTAATACAGCATCTGCCGTTAACAATCGTGGAGAAAAATATGATGACTTTAAAGAGCGGAAAGCAAAAAAATTGCTTGATATAATGGAAGAAAAATTTCCCGGACTAAGGGAATGCATCTATTCTTATTATGCCGCCACACCGCTGTCATTCAGGGATTATATTGGCAATGATGATGGTTCTTTGTATGGAATTGTTAAAAATTATAAGGATCCCCACAGAACTTTTATTGCCCCGCAAACAAAACTGCCGAATTTGTATTTTACAGGACAGAATCTTAATATGCATGGTATATTGGGAACTGCCCTGACTGGGCTGGCTACCTGTATTGCCATTATGGGTAATGACAGGATAATTGAAAAAATAAGAAATGCGTAGTAGTAGCAAAAGTAAATTTTGGAGAAGAACGGCCTATGTATTTGGTGCATTTACCGGCCTGTTACTTATTGGGTTTATTTACCTCGTAATCGTAGGAAATATTCCGCCGCCGAAACCAGCGGATACCAGCAGCCTGCTGTTGCAGCGCAATGAACCATCGCCCGGATTATATACCATAAAAAACAATTGGTTCAGAAAAAGTAATAGCGGTTTATATGAATTGTATGTAGAAGGCAAACCGTATGAGCGGGGTGTTGTAAATGGAAAACTTACGCAGGAACTGGTGCAGCGGCAGGAAGATCATTTTAGTGAACAGATCAGCAAGATGGTGCCTTCCAATTTTTACCGCCATTTTCTTAAATACATGATTGGTTGGTTTAACCGTCACCTGGCTGATAATGTAACGGAAGAATACAAAGAAGAAATTTATGGCATCTCCAATGCAGCGTCTGAAAAGTATGATTACATCGGCACCAATTACGAACGTATTTTAAATTATCACGCCGCACATGATATCGGTCATGCATTGCAAAGTATGGCCCTTGTTGGATGTACCTCCTTTGGAACCTGGGGTTCTGCGTCAGACAGCAACATGATCATCGGTCGAAATTTTGATTTTTATGTAGGCGATAAATTTGCGGAAGATAAAATTGTGGCTTTTTTCAATCCTACGGAAGGGCACAAATACATGACCGTTACCTGGGGCGGATTTATTGGTGCCGTTTCTGGTATGAATGACCAGGGACTAACGGTGACCATCAATGCCGCTAAAACAAGTATCCCGGCAGGATCGGCAACGCCCGTATCCCTGGTGGCCACTGAAATTTTGCAATACGCAAAGAATACGGAAGAAGCGCTGGCAATAGCACGCAAAAGAAAAATGTTTGTATCAGAATCTTTTTTAGTTGCTTCTGCAGCAGACAATAAAGCTATCATTATTGAAAAAACGCCGGAACAATTAGATGTATATGACCCACAAAAAAAATACATTGTTTGCGCCAATCATTTCCAGGGTAAAGATTTATTAAACAGCAAAGCTAATATTGAGCAGATAAAAGAAAGCGCTTCTGATTACCGGTATAAAAGAGTGATGGAATTAATAGATACCAATGGAACGAACACCGTTCAAAAAACAGTTGCTTTGCTGAGAGACCGGCGCGGCCTGCAAAATGCAGATATTGGTTTGGGAAATGAGAAGGCTATCAACCAGCTGATTGCACACCATTCTATTGTTTTTGAACCGAAGAAATTGCTGGTGTGGGTTTCAACGTCACCCTGGCAGCTTGGGCCATACATTGCCTACGACTTGCATAAAGTTTTTGCATTGCGTGGCATGAAGGAAAATAGGGAAATATGCGAAACAGGATTAACTATACCCGCTGATAGTTTTATGCTGAGCAGTGACTATAAAAACTTTTTATTGTACAGAAGCTACAAGCAACGCATTGCAGATGGCGGCACAATCAATATTGATAGTTTGGTGATGAGCAATCCGGGTTATTATCACACGTATGTTATTGCCGGTGATTACCTGTACAAACAAAAGAAATATGCAGCAGCAATACCTTATTATATAACCGCGCTTACAAAAATTATTGCAACGAAACAGGAAGCAGATCATATTAACGCGCAGATAGCCGCATGCATTAAAAAATCAGCTTCCTGATGATAAAAGGAATTGGCATAGACATTATTGAGGTTCAACGAATTGCTGAAAAAATTGGCAAGGAGCAAGGTTTTCGTGAATTGGTTTTTTCTCCCAATGAAATTCTCTATTGTGAGAAAGCCACCAATAAATATCAGCACTATGCGGCCAGGTTCGCAGCCAAAGAAGCTTTTTTTAAAGCACTCGGTACCGGCTGGCTGAATGGCACTGCGTTCAATGAAATTGAAATTATGCATGATGAAAAAGGAAAGCCGTTATTAATCTTACTCGGCACAACTGCAACAACAATGCAACAACATGGTATAGGTGCAATTTCCGTTTCGCTATCGCATGTAAAAGAAATGGCAACGGCGGTGGTGATTATAGAAAGCTGAGTTCTTTACACGGCGTCCAGGCAGTTTAATCTTATTTTTACTGATATAAATACAATGAATTATTCAACGCAAACTGCCTGGCAATCTACAGCAGTTATAAAAAAATTGCAGGAAGAAAAGCTTCGTGAAATGCTTGCTTACGTGCAGGAACAATCTCCTTTTTATAAAGAGTTATTTCAAACCAATAAAATTAATATCGGCTCAATCAATACACTGGCAGATGTACATCGGTTGCCCCTCACTAACAAAGAAGATCTGCAGCAACAAAACGATGCTTTTTTATGTGTGCCTAAAAACAAGATCATTGAGTACACCTCTACTTCAGGCACATTGGGCAGCCCGGTAACCATCGCACTTACAGAAAATGATTTACAGCGGTTGGCATTTAATGAATACAGTTCTTTTTTATGTGCCGATGGCAATCCCGATGATATTTACCAGTTGATGCTCACGCTTGACCGGCAATTTATGGCGGGCATGGCGTATTATGCGGGCATCCGTAAAATGGGCGCTGGCATAATACGTATTGGTCCGGGTGTGCCTTCTTTACAATGGCAAACCATACAGCGTTTACAACCTACAGCCATTGTTGGCGTGCCGTCATTTATTTTAAAGTTGATCCAGTATGCAAACGAACATCATATAGACATCAATAGCAGTTCTGTAAAAAAGGCTATTTGTATTGGTGAGAATATCCGCAACACAGATTTTTCATTTAATATCCTGGGCAAAAAAATTACAGAAGCATGGAACATTCAACTGTATTCTACCTATGCCAGCACGGAAATGCAAACGGCCTTTACAGAATGTGGCGCGGGAAAAGGCGGTCATCACAATCCTGAATTATTAATTGTAGAATTATTGAATGAAAAAAATGAAGCGGTTGCAGCAGGCGAAGCAGGTGAAGTAACCATTACAACGCTGGGTGTTGAAGGCATGCCGTTATTGCGTTATAAAACCGGCGATATCTGTGCGTATGCAAGCGATACCTGCAGTTGCGGGCGCAATACACTGCGGCTGTCGCCGGTGCTGGGCCGAAAAAAACAAATGATCAAATACAAGGGCACTACGTTGTATCCGCCGGCGTTATTTGATTTGTTGAACGATATGGAAGAAGTACTGGACTATATAGCAGAAGTGTACAGCAATGATATTGGTATGGACGAAGTGCTACTGCATATTTTACCGGCAGATCACAATGAAGAAACAGACCGCCGGATACGCGCTTATTTACAGGCAAAACTGCGTGTTAGCCCGCATGTAAAATATATTACTTTGGCTGAAATACAAAAACTGCAGTTTCCGGAAGGTGGAAGAAAGCCAATTAAATTTATTGACAAAAGAGGGTAGGCCGGCATTTTAGCCTGACTGTCTGAACCGGGATCTATGGGATTAGTATCATTAACAGGATACGAAATCGGGGTGAAATTACGACAGTAATTTATAATGTTTTTTTCGCAAGCGCTGAAAGAGCGTAATCTGTAAGCGATGGGTGCAGCGCCGTCGCTAAAAAAATCGCCTTGCGAACCTGGGGCAATCATAACTAATATATGGTTGCTTTATATTATTTTTGGTGCTCTCAACCTTAACAGCTTTATGAAAGTTATTGTGGAAAAACAGCTCACACTGGATGATTGTAATGAAATTCTATTTAAAGGAAGACAGATCGCTATCCCCGAAGAAACGCTCAAAAAGGTTGATAAAAGCCATCAATTTCTAAAGAAATTTTCCAGGAACAAGCTTATTTATGGCATCAACACCGGTTTTGGGCCGATGGCGCAATACAAGGTGAGCGAAGAAAATATAACACAACTACAATATAACCTTATCCGCAGCCATTGTTCCGGCGGCGGTAAACTGCTGGATCCTATACTGGTAAAAGCCCTGATGCTGGCCCGGTTAAACAGTTTATTGCAAGGTTATTCAGGCGTACACACAGATATTATCGAATTGCTGGTAACGCTGATAAACAAAGACGTATACCCTTGCATTTACGAACACGGTGGCGTGGGCGCCAGCGGCGACCTGGTACAGCTTGCTCACCTGGCCCTCGTTCTGATTGGTGAAGGCGAAGTGATTTATGAAGAAACCATGCAGTCAACAGAAAAGGTATTCAAAGAACTCAATATAAAACCGCTGTCGATTTACATGCGCGAAGGACTGGCCATTTTAAATGGTACTTCGGCCATGACGGGGATTGGGTTGGTAAATATTATCCAGGCTAAAAAATTACTGGAGTGGTCCGTAACACTTTCCGCGATGACCAATGAAGTGGTGGAAGCTTTTGATGATCATTATTCGTATGAATTGAACATCGTAAAAAAACACCCGGGGCAAAATCATATTGCGGCCATGGAGCGCGAAATGCTGAAAGACAGCAAAATGATCCGCAGCCGTAGCCAGCATTTATACAAAGCAGAAAATATTAACCAGGAAGTGTTTGAAGATAAGGTGCAGGAATATTACTCATTGCGTTGCGTGAGCCAGATACTGGGCCCTATTTATGACACCATTATGCAGGCCGAGAATGTGGTAGTAAATGAATTAAATTCAGTTAATGATAATCCTGTGATTGATTGCGAGAATGAAAATATTTTTCATGGCGGTAATTTTCATGGCGATTATGTTTCGCTTGAAATGGATAAGTTGAAAGTAGCTACTACCAAACTTTCTATGCTGGCAGAAAGACAATTAAATTACCTGCTGAATGATAAGCTCAACCAAAAATTTCCACCGTTTGTAAACCTGGGCGTACTGGGGTTTAATTTTGGCATACAGGGCATGCAGTTTTCTGCAACTTCAACAGTGGCAGAAAATCAAACACTGTCTTTTCCCATGTACGTGCACAGTATACCAAACAATAACGACAACCAGGATATTGTGAGCATGGGATGTAATGCAGCCAATCTTACCAAAAGGGTTATTGATAATTCTTTTGAAGTGCTGGCGATACAAATGGTGGCCGTTTTACAGGCCGTGGATTTTCTTGAATGCACAACAAAACTCTCCAGCTATACATTGCAGGTGTACAAAGAAATAAGAAAAATATTTCCGAAGTTTATTGAAGACAAACCAATGTACAAAGAATTGAAACAGGTTAAAAATTACCTGGAAAAGGCCGAAAATATATTTTCTGATAAAATCGTAGAAAAACAAGCGGTAGCCGCGGCAAAATAATAACCAACAAATTGTACGTATGAACTGTGCATTGGTAACGGGTGGATCAAGAGGTATAGGCAGGGCAATTTGTTTAAAAATGGCTGCCATGGGTTACTATGTATTGGTTAACTACAAAGGCAATGAAACAGAAGCGGCCAATACAATGGCGCTGATAAAAGGACAAGGCGGCGATGGGGAGCTTATTCAATTTGATGTAGCATTAAAAGAAGATATTCAGCAGAAATTGGGTGGATGGATAGAGGCGAATAAAGAAAAAAATATTGAAGTGCTGGTAAATAATGCAGGTATTAAAGAGGATGGCCTGATGATATTCATGAAAGACAGTCAGTGGGAAGACGTATTACAAACAAGCCTCGGGGGATTTTTTTACGTTACACGTCTTGTACTGCATACGATGTTGCAAAAACGGTACGGAAGGATTATAAATGTAGTTTCTTTATCAGGTTTAAAAGGCATGGCCGGCCAAACAAATTATTCTGCTGCCAAGGCGGGCGTAATTGGCGCTACCAAGGCATTGGCGCAGGAAATTGGTCGCCGTGGAATAACGGTAAATGCGGTAGCACCCGGGTTTATTAAAACTGATATGACAGAAGACTTAAATGAAAAAGAACTGGCAGCCATGATACCGGTAAAACGTTTTGGATTACCCGAAGAAGTGGCACATGCCGTAGGGTTTCTTGCCTCAAAAGAGGCGGGCTACATTACCGCAGAAGTATTATCAATAAATGGTGGGCTATATTCCTGAAAAACTTATCTGAAAGCGGGACCACACTTTTACTTTCCATCTTGCACCACTGAGATTGCATCCATTGTACAATCAATTAGTATGTAACTTTATATACTGTAAAATGATGCTTTAATATGCATCGTAGAAATATTTTTATACGTATATAAATAGTTGTAAGTAAAATTAACTATGTTGGCTTATATTGGCAGTTGAGGAACAAGGGTATAAGTTCTGCCTTTCATTCAATATTTATTAGAAGGGAAGAGCAAAAAATTACCACAAAAGGGGTTCTGAAAGTAAAAAACATAGTAATACTTTGCACCAGTAATTCTAAATCAACGCATGAACAGAGTTGTGATAACGGGAATGGGCATTTACTCCTGCCTGGGTAAAAACCTTGACGAGGTAAAAGACTCACTTTACAAGGGTAAATCTGGTATCGTGTTCGACCCCGAACGCAAAGCTTTTGGTTACCGCAGCGCGCTGACCGGTTTCGTGGAAAGGCCTAATTTAAAAGGTTTGCTTGACAGAAGAGCACGGGTAATGCTGCCAGAACAGGGCGAATATGCTTACCTGGCTACCATAGAAGCATTGAAAAATGCCAACATGCAGCAGGATTATATAGACAGTAAAGAAGTAGGTGTTTTATATGGCAACGATAGCTGCGCGGAACCCGTAATACATGGCATTGATGTGATGCGTGAAAAAAAAGATACGATGCTGGTCGGTTCAGGATCTGTATTTCAGACCATGAACTCAACCGTGACCATGAACCTGGCCACTATTTTTAAACTGCGTGGCATTAACCTGACGGTAAGCGCAGCCTGTGCAAGCGGGTCGCACGCTATCGGCCTCGGCTATCATTTTATTAAGAGCGGTTTGCAGGAATGTGTTATTTGCGGCGGCGCCCAGGAAGTAAACAAATATTCTATGGGCAATTTTGATGCTTTGTCAGCGTTTTCTGTACGCGAAATGGAACCTGCAAAGGCTTCCAGGCCATTCGACCGGGACCGGGACGGATTAATACCCAGTGGTGGCGCAGCTACTGTTATTTTGGAAAGCTTAGAATCTGCCCAAAAACGCGGTGCACCGATACTTGGAGAAGTAGTGGGATATGGTTTTTCGTCCAATGGGGGGCATATCTCTAATCCCACAGTTGACGGTCCGGTAAGAGCGCTTTCCATGGCATTAAAAGACGCAGGTCTGCAGGCCAAAGACATTGCCTACATTAACGCACATGCAACATCAACTCCGGTGGGTGATGCAAGCGAAGCAAAAGCAATTGATCAGGTTTTTGGAGCATCGCTGCCTTATGTTAGTTCAACAAAGTCAATGACCGGTCATGAGTGCTGGATGGCGGGCGCAAGTGAAATTGTTTACTCAACTTTGATGATGCAAAATGGCTTTATCGCACCTAATATTAATTTTGAAAACCCTGACGAAGATTCTGCCAAACTGAACATCGTAAAAAGTACGATAAATAAAGAATTTGAAATATTTTTGTCAAACTCTTTTGGTTTCGGAGGAACGAACTCATCCCTCATCATAAAAAAGTGGAACTGATAAATTACTGCATATGAACAACGAGAACATTATCCTGAAAATAAAT
>JBDUAY010000095.1:0-15652 GCA_040004415.1 Bacteroidota bacterium
ATTTAATTTGCTCATCATGAAAAAGTATTTATTGCTTTCCGTATTATTTGTTTCGGGTCTTGTTTATGCCGCTGATAAAGGTACCTGGACGGGCTATATCAGTGATGCTGATTGTGGAACAAAAGGGGATAATGCCGGGCATGCCGCCTGCGCTAAAAAATGCGTTAAATCCGGAGCTGCTCCTGTTTTTGTAGTCGGTGATAAAGTTTATACAATCAGTAATCCTAAAAAAGTGGCTAAATTTATTGGCGACAAAGTTACCATTACCGGAACAATGACAGGTGATGCAATTGATATTGAAAAAGTAGCTAAATAAATTATCCTGGTTCGTTATATAAAACTTGTGGTGGCATCATGTTTTATGATGCCACTTTTTTATCCCGTCTACTTACTATTTTTCCAGGCTTAGTGCTGCAAATATCCTTTTTCAATGAATTCAATAAAAGTTAGCAATGCGCCCCAATGATAAAATGCATCAGCATTTTTTGCATCATTGCCCTGGCCGGTAACAGAATTATAGTTTTCGTATACGCCTCCTTCCCTTTTCCAGTTTTTCATTAGCAACGCCTTCGACTTGCTGATTAAATCAGACCGTGCTGCAGTTAGATCATAGTTGCGCATTCCCAGGTAAACCAAAAAATTCATTGGCCCCCAAATCCTGCCACGCCAGTAATCATTGTCTTTAAAAGCAGGGTCGTTGCGTGCAATAGAAGGCATTACATATTCGCCGTAGAATTCGGAATCGTTATAGTAATGGTCTTTAATCATTCGTTCAGCTTGTTTTTGCGAACAAGCCCCGGCGAGCATAGGATAAAAGTTTGTTGGTGATAGCCGATAACTTTTTGTGTCTGTATCCAGCCGCTTGTTTAAGAAGATGCCCGTCTTTTCATCCCACAACGTGGCTAACTGTTTTGTATAGCAGGAAGCTCTTTTATTTAATTCAGTTGCTTCCTTTGTTTTTCCAAGAATGACTGAAATTTCTGCCAGCGCACGGCAGTCCATAATATACATACTCATCAAACCAACATCGGCTTGTTCCATTAAATTCGTTTGCAGATTAAAAGGAACTGAGTCATACATGGGAGAATTATCGAGCCCTGATTCATACTTTGCTGACTGCAGGTTATGATTTTCAAACCATGATTTCAGCGTATCTGCAACCGGTTGTGAGCCCCAGCACAGAAATCCTTTCATATCCCTGTTCTTTGGCCACCAGGCATTCCATGTTAACAGTTCATCGTACACTTCATCCAGGAACCATTTTTCTTTATAGTGTTTATAAATTTCAAGAATGATTTTACTTCCTACCCGGGGCTGTGATCGATCCCACGAAGAATTACCGAAAGGGGACTGGAAATTTGGGATGAAACCGCCCGGTGTAATGGCTTTAGTTATTTCAATAGCATTGGCATAGGCAAGATTTTTATTGAAAAGGGAAAGCATATAGCTGGCAAAATAAGTATCCCAGTCAAAGAGTACAAATCCGCCCCAGCCAACATTCCACATCCTGCTTACTGGTGTCATAACACGGTTGTTGGCCGCATCATAAATCGTGTTCCAGCTAAGAATGGTTTGCATTGCTTTAAATGATTCTGATAAATCACCAAAACTTTCCATGCGTTTTTGCTGTTCTTCCCGGTGATGCCCGATAATTGTTTTTATTTCTGATAAAGTCCGTGTTTTGCCTGTATAAATTCCAATTTCATGCTTCATAGAAAATGCGAGGAAAGGCGCAGTCGTTTGTGCATACGCATGTGGAACCGGAACTTCGGTTGAACCTATTGAAATAGTATCAGAAGAAAACATGCCAACCAGTTTGTTGTTTCTCATTCCAATCAACCCTTCACGGTTCCAGAGTAATCCCGCTTCAACTACTAAATAATTTAATAATTTCTTACCGGGTGTTACTAAAATCAATTCATCATTGCCATCTGTTGCCGTCTGAATGGAAATTTCCTCCTCTTTGTATTGTAATGCCAGGCTTGTATAACTTCCATCATCGGCCCGTAATCCAAGTAAAACTTTTTCAGGTCTTTGCTGAATATCAGATGCTTTCAATATTTGTTTCAGGTAATCTGGTCGGCCTGGTTCTGTAAGGCATAGGTTAATTGAAAACCCTTCGGGAAGAAGAACATGCGATGCTACACTGTTATTGTACCAGGTGTTCCACCCGGTACAAAGTTTCTTTTGTATCTCCTTGTATTCTGTAGTTTTAATGATGCGTTGAACAGGCTGGGCCTGTAAAGCAATGGTGTATAATAACTGAAGCGATGTTGATACCAGTAAAATTAAGCACCGGCGTTTTTTCATATTGGCAGTTTTTTATGCATTTCTTTGTTCGGCCCAATGACCTCAATTCTTTTGATTTCATGCCTGTTGTGCAAGATGAGACAAAGAGTAGTAAATACCGGTCACTAATATATGCTTTTTTGATTGAGAATCCAGGCACGGAGATGCAGGAATTCCATTGTGCTGTTCATTTTTTATTTGTTGATCTGTTGGGACATTGAAATTTACATTGAGGCGACACACGAAGGTGCTCCTTTGCAATGAATGACTATGGCATGTCCGCAACCGGAGCAATAGACAGCGGTGGAAAAAAGATCATTGTGGCTATAAATATAAGAAGGTTGTTAAAACGTTCGCGTAATGGACAGCATTATAAAGTGATATGCAGCATCCTTCCATCCGGCATGGCCGTTCTTTATACTAAATTCATTTTTCTGTGCAAAACAGGAGGATAATTATGAATGAATACATTACCAGAAGGAGAAATGTTTATGGTGCCGTCCGTTACGGGTAGTATTTCAACTTCCAGGTACTGAAGCTTTGCAATAAGATTTTCTACTTTTTTACGGTCTTTTTCTTCTGTTAATGCCGGATAGTGCTGGTGGTTATATGTCACAATGTTATAAAGCGTTTGCATAGCTACCTATTTAATTAGCTGTAAGGTAGCTATATTAGTTCAACTATGCCTGGGAACAACTGTATGTCTGATGCCACTATATTGTTCAAAATAACAAGGGTGTTGTTTGGAGTGAGGTAAACAATATTGTCGCAATACGCCCCGTAAAATGTCATTTTTATGCCCCGGGGAAACAATGATTTTGCATAGCTTTCCATTAAATCATTGTTATGAAAATAGTTAGGGTGCAATACACGACCACGCATCAATATGCAGCAACCAACGCAGAAAATATCAGTGCCGTAGTTGCTGAATTACGGAAAATTGATCATCCGGGTATTCAATACAGTTGTTATTTAATGGCAGACGGAAAGACATTTATGCATTTTGATCAGTTTGAAAATGAGGAAGCTCACCAGGTTTTACAGTCGCTTGAATCTTTTAAAAAATTCTCAGCCCAATTATGGGGAAGCAAACTTGAAGTTGAACCTGCATTAGAACTCCTTTCTTTAATAGCATCGTCTGAAGACTTTTTCAAATAATCACATCTCGTGTATTCTTGAATTCTCTTATCCATCTGATTAAAGAGATTAAATATAACAACTGCTGATGTATAAAATTGATATATTGTGTTTCCGGATTTCTGGATAAAACAATATAAACATGAATAATAAAACAACCTGGCACCAGGAGCATGCAGCAACATTTAAATACGGAGACAGGCTGGCTGATTTTGTAGCCAAAATGATGGGCTCATGGACTTTTATAATAGTTCAAACCATCATTGTAATATTTTGGATGGGACTAAATGTAATCGCCCTGGTCTCGCATTGGGATCCCTATCCGTATATTTTACTCAACCTGTTATTTTCTACCCAGGCGGCTTACGCGGCGCCAATTATTATGATGGCCCAGAACAGGCAAAACGAACGTGATCGAATACAAGCCAACGACGATTACAGAACCAACCTTGAAGCAAAAAAAGAGATTGAAGAAGTTCAGTTAAGACTAAATAAAATCGAGCTTGATAAGCTTGACAAGATTATTTTATTGCTGGAAGAAATGAACAGCCAAAATAAAAATAACAACTGATGTTTCTATGTATCTCTTGCACCCCGATGATTAGGTAAAAACTGAATTGGGGCCGGACTGCTTATACATGCAGCGGGTATTTCCCGTCTTTGCGGTATCTTTTTTTACTGCAACAGATTTTATCTTGTGGCCCTAAAAAAAATAGCCATGAAATATTTTCTGATTGCATTAACCTGTATTTTAATTATGACAATTGTTGGCGCCTGCAAAAAAGTCGATGCAGGTCCGGCGGGTCCTGCAGGCCCCGCCGGAGCAACTGGCCCTGCAGGTATAGCGGGTAACGCAAATGCCACGCAGTACATTTTTCCCTCTCATAATTTTAGAGACGGGGCAGATGCGGTACTTACTGTAAATACTACAGAAGATACAGTGAACAGGAGCGCCTGGTTTGTTTATCTTATTTATGCGCGAAGCAGCGGATATCCTGTACCCGGATTTGGTTATGACAATTTAGCGCAATATGGTATGTCCTGGGTGTATGATCAAAAAGCTATTTTTACCATTACCAGGATTGCAGGACAAGGTGAAAATTATTTAAACATACGAATCGTGCGCATCTATACCAACAGCTCTACCGGCGACCGGACAAAGAGAAGTTTGCCGGATATTGATTTTAATGATTACGATGCAGTGCGCAGGTACTACCAGCTTCCTGTTTAAAGCATTGTTTATATAAAATTCATGATCGCGTTTGCGTAGTAAATAATTTAATAGTTTTCGACATTTTTTTTAAATGATCGAAATAAGCGGTTGAAAAAACTTGTCAAAAGTGTGCCATCCTCACTTGTGCCGGATTTTTTAGTTGCTGTTTACCGGAAATTTGGCAAGGTTCTTTGATGCACAATTTCTCTTAATAAATTCCATTTGTCGTTTTTATATATCCAGGTTAAACTATAAAACATCGGTTCCGGCCCGTGCCCTAAATCTTTTATTCTCGTCATTAACACAAGACCTGTATCGCCCGAAATTTCGACATAGTGAACGGTGGTTTTTTGTGTAATAATTGGCGGGCGATGTGTGCTGTCTGCCGCAACCCTTCCCGAAATCGTTTTCCAGAAATAAATCATTTGCTGATAATTCATTTTTATCAGTTGGCCTTCGTCTACCACCCTGATGGATAAAAAGCCAGGATCATAAAATGGAATAATTTCCTGGTATTTGCCACTATCCACTTTTTCCATAAAAATTTTCAACGACTCTTTTAAGGAAGTGGTATCGCCAGGAACGGGCTTGTTTTTAGCAAACGCCCGCGGCATACTTTCATGCAAACACGGCAGAAAACAACAGTTAAATAATAAACTGATCTGCAAAAACAAATTAATGCACCGCATAACAGAAAAATTTCTCTAAAATTAGTATTTATTTTTTTTCGGTGTAACGCATTCAAACGAACGGCATCCATGAACTAATATATAGCGCCGCGCGCTTTATATACGCAAGTTTACTTCCCGTTAAATTACATCATTAATTTGCCGGCATATTACTGCAAGCCCGGGAGAAGTTAAATTAAATAAAAGAACCTCCTGCAAAATTGAGCAGGAGGTTAATTTTTTTAGGACGATAAACAACTGAACTAAAAACCAAAAAAGTGCAATCAGGCCGATAGGTTGGATTTTTAAAGGATATTGGAACGTTGTCTTTGTAAGGATATTGGATACCTATCAATCAGCTTGTAATTCAAAAGTAATCCACATTTGCATTGTGGACAAGAGCAGTTTTAACCCTTTTTTAATCTTCGGTTTTCACTGTCGTTTTAGTATATCTGCGACAAAAGCCGGAGTATTTTTACGATATTGCCCAAATTTAATACGAAGACTCACTATTTATTCAGGGAAAAAGTAGCGAAATGTATTAGTCTATAGCAAATAGCTGTAACAATGAGCAAACTTTTTATACAGTAAGATATTTACTATCCTTTCTGGTTTTTGGTGTACAACAGCTTTGAAGAACTTAAACCAGCTACAGCATACTTGCATTTTTCGGGCAACGGGGTTAATGTTCAGTTCTGAATAATAATTAAACAAAGACATAAATTTTCTCTTCTGGCAATTATCAAGGTTATGAGCATCCTTTTCAAGAAAGAAAGCAGTCACGTATTGATGGCACTATTGTACATTCGTTCATCACCTCTAAATAAAATTGTATTGAAAAAAAAGAGTTTTACTGTTATTGGATTAATCATTCTGCTTTGGTTTCAGGGTATATCTCAATCCGCCAAATCTTTAGGTCACCTCCAATGCGAACATTTAATCAATCCGATTGGTATTGATGCACGGGCACCCAGGTTTTCATGGAATGGTACAGATGAAACTGCTTACCAAATTCAAGTATCTGCTGATAGTACATTTACTTCTTTCGTATGGCAATCGAAAATGACGGGCGATTTAATATCTGCTATATATAAAGGAAGAAAACTGCAACCATTTACGCGGTATTACTGGAAAGTAACTGCATGGGATAAAAAGCAAAATAAAATTGTATCGGCACCGGCTTTTTTTGAAACCGGGATGATAGAAATGAAGAATTGGAAAGGTTCATGGATCCAGGACAGCAGGGATATCAATTTAAAACCTGCACCTTATTTCAGGAAAAGTTTTACGGTTGCTAAAAGGATTGTTTCGGCACGCGCTTATATTGCTGTTGCTGGCTTATATGAACTTTCTATTAACGGGCAGCGGGTTGGGGATCATTATTTAGATCCTATGTACACGCGGTTTGACAGAAGAACAATGTATGTTAGCTATGATATTACCGATCAAATTCAGCAAGGCAATAATGCCATTGGTGTTTTATTAGGCAATGGCTGGTACAATCATCAGTCTACAGCCGTTTGGTATTTTGATAAAGCACCCTGGCGTGCAAGGCCATCGTTTTGCATGGATTTGCGGATAACTTATGCAGACGGATCAATAGAGACAATTGCTTCCGGCAGGGATTGGAAGACGTCGTTAAGTCCGGTTATCTTCAACAGCATTTATACGGCGGAACATTATGATGCCAACAAAGAAATTAAAGACTGGAACATGCCTGGCTTTACTGACACTGCCTGGAAAAATGCTGTGGATGTTCATGCTCCCTCAAATAATATTGTTGCGCAAAGCCTGCAACCTGTAAGGCTCGTGGACACTTTATCAGTAAAGACGATGGTAAAGTTAAGCGATACAGTTTATGTTTTTGACCTGGGAAGAAATATTGCCGGCATCAGCAGTCTTCGTGTAGCAGGAGAAGCCGGAACTGTTGTCAGGGTGAAGCATGGCGAACGCCTGTATAAAAACGGCCACGTGGATCAGTCGAATATTGACGTACACTATCGTCCAACTGATGATACCGATCCATTTCAGACCGATATTTATACATTGGATGGAAAGGAGGATTATTTTCAACCTCATTTTAATTACAAGGGTTTTCAATATGTGGAAGTAACCAGCAGCAAGCCAATACATTTAAATGCGTCAAGCCTGACAGGGTACTTCATGCACAGTGACGTGCCATCTGTCGGAAGGATTAGTTCCTCCAACCCCACCATTAATAAAATATGGGAAGCAGCCAATAATTCATACCTGTCGAATCTTTTTGGATACCCAACGGATTGCCCGCAACGGGAGAAGAATGGCTGGACCGGCGATGCTTCCATAGCAGTGGAAACAGGTTTGTATAATTTTGATGCCATCACCGTTTATGAAAAGTGGATGGCCGATCACCGGGATGAGCAGCAACCCAATGGTGTATTGCCCTCTATTATTCCTACTGGCGGCTGGGGTTACGACTGGGGGAATGGGCCCGACTGGACTTCTACCATCGCGATTATTCCCTGGAACCTTTATTTATTTTATGGCGATTCGAAAATCCTTTCTGATTGCTATGATAATATAAAAAGGTACGTAGATCACATCAATTATTTATATCCTTCAGGCGTTACTGATTGGGGATTGGGTGATTGGATACCTGTAAAATCAAAATCGCCGGTAGAACTTACCTCAACCTGCTATTATTATGCAGATGTAGTGATTCTTGCCAGAGCAGCTAAACTATCAGGAAAAACGGTTGATTATAAAACCTACACCGCATTGGCAGAAAAAATAAAAGATGCTTTCAATACAAAATATTTTGATGCGGAACAGAGTATCTATGGTCATGGCTTGCAAACAGAATTGAGTGTGCCGCTTTTTTGGGGAATTGTGCCCGATCGGTACAAATCAAAAGTTGCCGCAAGTTTGGCCAAACGTGTACTGGCAGACGGTACCAAACTGGATGTTGGTTTGCTGGGAACCAAAGCCATTCTCAATGCACTCAGTGAAAATGGCTATGCTGATATTGCATATAAACTTGCATCCGCTGAGGAATATCCTTCCTGGGGATACTGGATAAAAAATGGTGCTACCACACTATATGAAAACTGGCCCATTGATGCGGGCAGTGATATATCCATGAACCATATTATGTTTGGAGAAATTGACGCATGGTTTTATAAGGCACTTGGCGGCATTAAGCCAGATCCTGCTCAGCCGGGCTTTAAACACACGCTATTGAAACCAAATTTTCCAGCTGGTCTTGATAGCTTTTCCTGCTACCATATTGGCCCATACGGAAAAATTGCATCTTCATGGAAACGAAAAGGCGCTACAATTGATTATTCCATTACAATTCCGGCAAACTCTTCTGCAACGCTAACCATTCAAAACAAAGTTTATCAAATTTCATCCGGCACACACAACTACAATATAAAACAGTAAAAGTTTTCTTATTATTCAAATTTTACCGGCTATAAATAGCACAGCTATTGTATTGCTTTAAAACGTTCAGGGACTGGCGTTATATTTTTTAAAACCATTATTTGAAATCATGTTTCTAACAGTAAGGCCTGTTTTAAAAAAACGGTAAACTGAATTTCGGAACTGATCAACTTGCCGGAGCAAAATATTGATGCTGAACTGGAATATGAGATAGCGGATGCTCCTCCTGAAGACGAAACGACAAAAAAGTCCTGGTAAATAAGTGTCAATAGCCGGCTAAATTATATTTTCATTTATTTATAGACATTTAGTGCGCGATTGCATGAGCGTTATTTTTGTTGATTATACGCAAAAGAGTTTTTTAATTATAGGTGGAAATGTGACAATAAATTCACGCGGGTACGCGGATTTGTTCTATTGAAATCTATTGTTTGGCCAATGGATCATTTTTGAAAATAAATTAGCATTAAAAAAAGCAAGCCATTTTATGGTGGGCTAACAATATATGCTGCTAAAGCGCCTTATTGTGTAGAATATTCTCGCCAACCAGTTTAAAAGACCTTCACTGTACGGCTATTCGGCTAATTATTGTCCGGCACACAGATTGATTTAATAAGTAGAATTGTCAATAAGTCAACAAAAGTTGACTTATAGTATTAATTACAAACTAAAAAAGCTATATGACAAACTTATATCAGTTCAATTGTTCCGGTAATTCATCTGTTGTTGCATTTTCAAATGATAAAACAGGTGCTAATATTCCTGCATCAGATGCGTGCAATGGTGAGTGGGTGTTATACGTAGAGAATATTATTAATGAATCCATTACCGGTATTAAAGATTCAATTGCTGGCATTAAAGAGGGTAATGCTGATATTAACAATGGTAAGCTGGAGATATTTGAAGATGTTGCAGCAAAAGGGTGGCACATCACCAGCAGGGATAAAATTATGACGACACCCTAAATAATATTAGATGCAATAATTTTACATGCTGGTGTTCACTTATTGAGGGTCTCTTGCGCCCTGTACAAATTATCTGTAGCCTGTTTAATCTTGGCTTTTAATTGTGTATTATAGTTTGGGTGCGAATGAAGGAAAGTATCAACAACTTTCCATACTTCCGTTGTTTGATAATTGCTAAAGATGGCACCCAGCCAGTTTTGCGGAAAAAATACATCGCCGCTATGTTGTACTTCCTCGAGCATGTCAAGTGCTTTTGGTAAGTTTTTTATGAAACTCTTCTGTCTCAGTGGATGATTCATATAAGCGAGTGCTGCTGCTACCCATGCTTCCTTTCGCCGTTTGCTGATATCCTGCAAGCTGTTGAAAAATTGATCACGTATGGCAGAATCTGGTGACAATGACGGAATAAGAAATTGTAAACGCGCCTTGCGATCAGGATTTGTGATGCGTACCAATTGCTCTTCAAGTACATTCTTTGCGGTGTCAGTCTTTAATGCAATAGTGATTGCAAGGGAAGTGTAGTCATCTTCCGTCAACTTCACACTGTCGGGCGCTTTCTGCGACTGCCAGATGTCCCGCATCTTTTTTCCTGCTTCACTACTCAAATAAATATCCTGGTAAGTTCTGAAAATTATTTTTTTATTGTTTGAAGTAGTTTGAGAAGACAGGGCTGTCCAAAGTTTCTGCTCCAGTTCTGCACTTTTCACGGTCCTTTGCGCTGGGGAAAGAAAATTCCAAAATACATTCCCGATGTAACCACAGATAGTCCGCAAATTAAGTTCGCCCGTCTCTTTTATGAGGCCCTGTATTAGAAAATCCAGCAAGTCATTTGGACGCACACCGTGGTTTGCCAGCATATTTTCATAGGCATTAATATATGCTGACGCACGTTGCAACGGGTTTTGTAGCTTGAATAATTCATCATTGATAACAGCAGGAAAAAGACCGTAACCCATACCGTCTGAATTAAACAAAATAAAATCTGGCTTTCCGGATAATGGAAGCGTAACCTTTGCGCCAGTCATATTCAAATCGACGATTTTGTTAAAGCCGGGGTAAAATATTGTGACAGCAAATCGTTCCGGCCATACAGCAGCGGTTCCACTTTCGGAAGATTGCGTTATAATTAATTTACCATTTTTAAGTTGATAATTGAATTCCGGTCTGCCAGATCGGGTAACCCATACTTTGTTCCATTTAACCAGGTCTGACGAGGTATGCCTGCTTAAAATTGCGATCAGATCATCCCACCCGGCATTGCCATATTTATATTTTTGCAAATATTCCTGCACGCCTTTCTGAAAATTTTCTTTGCCCATCAATGATTCCAGTTGCCGCATCATGATGGGTGCTTTGTGATAGATGATATTGCCATACAATGAGCCTGCGTTCTGCAAATTATCCAGTTGCTGGCGGATAGGGTTAGCGCCGGGGGTACGATCAACATTATAAGCAGCTGGAGTGTGATCCAATAAAAATTTCAAATTGAACGTTTCGTCGCCCAGCAATTTTTCTGTCACTTTATCTGCCATAAAATTGGCAAAAACTTCTTTCATCCAGACATCGTTGAACCACTTCATCGTAACCATATCCCCAAACCACATATGGGCGGTTTCATGACTGATAAGGGCTGATCGTGCAATCAACTGATCTTTCGTAGCACCATCATCCAGGAAGAGTGCGGCAGAATTGTACTGTACTTCACCCGGATGTTCCATACCGCCAAACTGAAAAGAAGGTATACCCACAAAGCCAACTTTTTGAAAAGGGAATTTGATGCCCGTCCAGCTTTCCATAAAACCGATAGCATCTTTGTGCGCCTTAAAAACAGCATCTACACTGCGGTGAATCTTTGCAGTATCTGTTTCGCGGTACAAAAACCGCATACCTGATGTATCGGCGATCGAATAATTTCCTGCAGTAAAAGAAAATAAATAAGCAGGCAGGAGATCGCTCTCATTAAAATGATAGATCGTTTTTTCTCCTGCGGCACTGAAGTCTTTAACGCTGGCATTTGCGAGAACTTTCCAGCTGGCAGGAACGGTAAGTTTTAGCAAGAAATTGGCTTTTAAATCCGGTTGGTCAAAGCAGGGGAAAACTGTTCTTGCCCGGTCGGGTACAAAAAGCGCATATAGGTAATCGTTATTTCGGTTCAATGATTCATTTCCCGCTATAAAATCAATGCTGATTGTATTGGCTCCGGTTACTAAAAATTGCTTGTCAATGATTAAATGCTCATTCCGTAAATCAACATGGGTGGCACGGCCATTAACCGTTACTGACCGAACATGCATTGTGTCCTGCCTGAAATCCAGTTGCAGCGGTTGCTGAACATTTTTAAGGTTAAATAAAATAGTTGCAGAAGCGATTATTTTCGCCGTTTTTTCTGCTGGTATATCGAACGCCAGCTGGTAAGACAACCGGGTGATAAGCGCATGTCTTTGTAATGCAAGCGCGTACGACACGCCTTTTTCCACAGGTTGTGCGCGAAGATCAGCCGCGGAAAAAAATAAGAGCAACAAGCGTAATATCTTAATATACATTTTTGTTTTTTAGGAATCACTCCAAGATACGTTGAATATTGTTTGAAAAAATAAGCATACGAAGCCTGGAGAAACCATACGTTCCCAGGTATTAACCACTGAATAACAATACGGCCGTTGCTCCGCATACCAAACATCCCGGCTATATACGTTTAGAATCCTGCAATCCAATTCAATAACCAAAAAAAAAGTATGAAAAAAACACTATTTATTTTATCTATTCTTATTGCATCTGCTTCTGCTTCATTTGCTCAACGGGGTGGGGGAATGATAGATATTGAAGTGGTTCTTGGGCACAGGGCACCTGCGGCTAATGAAGCCAAATTAATGAGAGCTGAAGAAGAACAGCATCCTAACATTGCAAAATCAATGCAGGATATAAGTGATGCCATGAAACATTTGCATGAAGCACCGGATGATTTTGGTGGACATAAAGGCCAGGCAGAAGCTGATCTGAAACAGGCGTGGATTTCTTTGCGGAAGGCTTTATATTTTCGTATTTACAAAGACGCCCGTTAAAACACGTCGTGTAATAATTAATTTCTGTTTACTTAATAAAGATGCCCACCTCATGCAGGTGGGCATCTTTATTAAGGGTTATTTAATAACATTGAGATGAACATTTAGTTTATAAGAGAAAATACCAGGTGGAACGATCTTAGCTCCAAGGCGCAATCACTTTTCAAAAGTGTACAAATAAAAAAGGGCTTGCATAGAAATGCTACCCCGTTTTAAAATCCAATATCCTATGAAAAACCGTTGTAAATATAATCACTTGTATCAATGCCGGGCCATTTATTCGACCAATCGCAGATTAAAGTTAGCGGAGTGTGTTTAATGCCAGTTGAAACAATCGTTGCGCCGCTGAAAAGGAACCCGTTTGCGCGTTCTTTTATGGTTTGGTAATACACTTGAAGAATGTTACTACGACTGTATTGGCTTCTTCGGGATATACATGCCCGCCGGGGTAAACATACAACACGACCGGGTTTCCGGTGGGAGAGGGGTACAAAGTTGCATTACCGGCATATTGCTCTCCCTGTGTACTGCAGTTATTTAGCTGAAGCACGCGGTCGCACATCGCTTTTTGCCAGGCGGGTTTTACCAATGGATCGTTTTGTCCCATAATATGCATCACAGGTTTTGGTTTGAGTAAATTAAACCAGTGCCCCGCTGCCGCCCCGGACGGTGCCACAGCTGCGAATACATCGCCGCGGGTAGCCCATAGCAAGTACGTAAATCCACCACCGTTAGAATGACCTGTTGCAAAGATGCGCCTATCATCTACCTTGTAATTTTGGTGAAAGAATGCCAGCATCGTATCAACAAAACGCAGGTCGCGATCATTCATATCTCCGGGCGCTTTTTGCCAGCCGGGCAATTTGCCTTGTGGATCGGTTAGTTGTCCGGGCGTGTTCAAACCTTGCGGACAAACGATAATTGCTTCCGGCCATAACTTCTCAAAGCCACGGCTCCGGAACATATTTTCCATACTGCCGCCATGCCCGTGAAAAATGAAAACGATGGGAGCGGGTTTTAGTGTAGCCGATACCGGTAGATACACCATCGCTTCGCGGTCCGTGCCATCCACTGTCCAGTGTACAACTTTGGTTTCCTGGCCGGAAAGCTGCGCAAAAAAAAATGCTGAGAAAAGGGATGCGACTAAAAAATATTTAAGCATATTGACATAGAACTAAAATGCCGGTAAAGGTTTAATAGCTCAGCAGGAAGTGCTTCCAATGACCTCAAAACGAATGCGCACTGTAAGTTTTTATTTCTTATGCTTTTAATTTTTCTTTAAAAAAATCAATCGTGCGTTGCCAGGCCAGTTCCGCGGCCACCTTATCGTAACGGGGTGTGGTGTCATTGTGAAAGCCATGATTGACATTAGGATAAATATATGCCTGGTAAGTTTTATTGCTGGCTTTTAATGCCGCTTCATAGGCCGGCCAGCCTTCATTTACGCGGGTATCCAGTCCCGCATAATGCAATAGCAATGGCGCTTGTATTTTTGCTACATCTTCGGTTGCAGGCTGTCCACCATAAAATGGTACCGCTGCTGCCAGGCCGGGAACGCGTACTGCCATTGAATTTGCAATGCCGCCACCAAAGCAAAAACCGACCACACCTGCTTTGCCATTGCAATTTTTATGCTGTGCCAGGTAGTTGTAACCGTCGATAAAGTTTTCCAGCATGTCATTTTTATCACGTTTGCTTTGCATTTCGCGGCCTTTATCATCATCACCGGGATAGCCACCCAGTGGTGTTAATGCATCCGGTGCAAGCGCTATAAACCCTGCAAGTGCACATCTTCGTGCCACGTCTTCAATATATGGATTAAGACCGCGGTTTTCATGTACAACGACAATGCCACCCCGTTTAACTGGCGTGCCCGCAGGTATTGCCAGTAGCGCTTTGATGTTTCCGCCGCCTTTTGGCGAATCGTACGTGATATACGTGGATTGTACACGCGGATCATCAGGGTCTGCATGGACGGCCTTGTAATCGGGCATCATAAAACTCATGAGTGATGCTACGGTAATACCTCCTACCGCGTAAATAGATAAGTTTTGCACAAAATCACGCCTGTTTAAACGGTTGTGTGCGTAGTCGTCGTACAAATCAAACACTTCCTGTTTGATGTCTTCTTTGCGCAAGTCTGGCATAGCTTAAGGTATTGATGCTGGCTAAAGTTACAAAATAACAAGACATTTTGGAGGAATGATTTCCAGATTTCAGCAGGTGTTTTGTTAAACCAAATGTAGATTTTCAGCGGCTGTCAATCACTATCGCTCATTTGGCGATCAGCAAGGGCTACTTAAAATCCAATCAACGGAGTTATGATTTTCCGGACAGAAAAAATAAAATGATGATTTATTTTTTCTGCCCGTACATGCGCATAATGTCTGGGACTTTGTCGCGGGTAATGATCAGTTCATGATTGTATACGTATTTCAAATAAGTTGTGTCCACTTTGCGAATGAAGTTGGTGTGCCATTCCATCCACCATGACCATACCACGCCTTCTTTTAAAGTTTTACCGGGATTGGGCGGAACGCCACATTCATGATAAGGAATAGGCACGCGCTTATGCACAATTTTTTCAACCGCTTTATACATCAACGGCATGGCGCTGTCTCCTTTTTCATAGGTATCAGCGCCTGCAATATCAACATACGCGTTCCCCGGAAACCATGCACTGTCCGGTTCGCCTGTATAGCAAAGTACCCAGATGAGGTTATTCAGTTTTCTTTCATGCACATAATAATTGTACATGGTTGTCCAGAGGCGTTTAAATTTATCGGGACCTTGTTTTCCCCACCAGAACCAGTTGCCGTTCAGTTCATGAAAAGGGCGCCATAATATTGGAATATTTTCTTTTTGCAATCGTTCCAGGAGGTCCGCTTTATTTTT
>JBDUAY010000096.1:0-15622 GCA_040004415.1 Bacteroidota bacterium
TTTTGCCCATGCTGCAAAAATTACAGCAACTGCCGGAGACCCAAATATCAACACCAGCCTGGTCATGTTGATAGTAAGAACAAGCAAGCGATTCGGATCTTGTTTAAACATACCTATAACGAAGTATCCAACACAGATGCAGAAAAAAATAATTGCAAGTGTTATAATGATTAAAAAAAATGAAAATAACCCATATTTTTTGCGGATCAGGAATTTTGGGATCAGGTAGTAAATTACGATGTAACAATAAACGATGTCAAATGAAATAATCTGAAGGGGCATATTTTTAAGTTGGCTTAAAAAATAGTCAACTGTTTTAACCAGCTTATCACCGATTTGATAATTATATAAAGTTTGACTAAATGCTAAACAGAGCAATCTCGTTACCCAAAAGGCAATATGGCGTTGTGCCCTGTAAAAAAGCACATTGGAAAAAATAAAATGATGGATGTATTCTTTTTTCAATTTTCAGCGATTGAATAATATCGAATATTTTCGTTGCTACAGATTCTGGTTAAAGCAACCGTTGCATCAATTGTAAGACTGTTTCCTTGCTCATCACGGCTTATTTTATAATCGGAAAAATTAGCCAGTGAATTGTCTTTCCATTTCTTTGAACTGTTCATTTCTATATTTTCAGCATGCCCGGCAGATTGATCTCCCATCTGTATAACCAGCGAAAGTATTGAGTCTTTTATATCAATACTTAACTTAAAAGGTTCGCTTTTAACTCTTTCATCTACATGTTTTTCTAAAAAGGAAAACAAAGCAAGAGGAGCTATATATTTATTATCGCAGTCTCCTTGAATATTTATTTGAATTTGAGTGTGTATTTCTTTGTCCATGTTTTCAGTTATCGCAAAGTTCTGTATTGCAATTATTTCTTTCTCAAGCAATACGTATTCTTCATTACAGTCATACAGAATATAGCTGAAAATATCGGCTAAGCGTATAACCAGTTCCGGCGCTTCATCCGGGTTGTTCTTTAGCTTTTTATACAGGCTTTGCAATGAATGAAAAAGAAACCGCGGGTGTATTTGTGATTTAAAAAGCCTGATCCGGTTTGCAGCTTCTTCTGCTGCCAGGCGGTTGTTTTCTATTTGCTGCAAATACCATCCCTTGGTTAGTTTAATGCACGTAGCGGCCATTGCCAGGGAAATGCCTTTGTGAAGCGAATGATTATAATTCAAACCAAACCATATAAAATGCATCATGGAGGGTTCTGCCGGGGGATCCTCAAAGAAAAAATTAATTATATAGCCCGGAACCATATCCACGGCGAAACAAAATGCGATAGTGCAAAAAGCCGCGATAATGAAAGTGAAATATTTTTTTTTCAGAATAAATCTTGGAATCAATACGTAGATAAAAACATACACCATAAAAACAGACATCGGTAAAAACATTACAAAAATTCTCAGGTTCCACCGGTAGGTTTTCCAAATTTTCAGGTCAGCGAGGCTGTCCAGGTTAAACTCCGAGTAAAAAGCTATCAGGCAATAAACGCCCCAGAAAGCCAGGTGCCTCGCCAACCGGCATTTGCGTTCGTTGGAAAATATAAATTGTTGTATTGTCATCTGGCTCTTTAAAGTTAAACGATTCCAGTAATAAGTCTGCATGCTAATAAAAACAAATTCAACCATGTGCGTTCTTTTGTCGACGAATGGCATTTGTCGACAACGACTGCACCAACCCATGGGCGATTGTATAAATAACGTCCGGGAAAGCCATTTTAGCGATATTGATAATTTGCGGTGGTAAAACGAAATATTTTTGAAAAATCAAACTGCTCACACTGTTACAATTCAACTACCAAAATATTTATTAAACCTTTAAAATTTAAGTATGAAAAAGAATTTTCCTGCCAGCGTTGCAACCTGCATCATTCTCCTGGCATGTAACGCCAGCAGTCATGGCCAGGTATCAGCCAATGCAGTGGCGCTTAACCACCCAGAAGCTGTGATTGAAAAAATTCCCACAGATGATTTTGATGGTCATTCATTTGCAATGCTGAACCCCGAAGGAATCAATATAAAAGCAGTGCGGGATTTTACCCAATCAAATAAGCTGGCAGAAAATGTGCATTGGTACAAAGTAAGCGATGGTATAATGGCATATTTTACTAAGAGTGGAATAAAAACAAAAACAGGCTACGATGTAAAAGGCAACTGGCTGTACACAATGCGTTCGTATGAAGAAACCATGTTACCGAAAGAAGTAAGGGCGCAGGTAAAGAGTGTATACTATGATTATGCCATTACGTGGGTGAATGAGATTATAGAGGGCCGGCAAACTATTTATGTTGTGCACCTGCAGGATAAAACCAGCTATAAAAATATTCGGGTTTGCGAAGGAGAAGAAATGGAAGAGACAGAAAATCTTTTAAAATAGGCAGGGAATATAATAAACAAGATTTCACATCGCGCCTGTACCGTTAAAACATTTTAATGATGGCAGGTTGAAAATAGCATTCAAGTTAGTTTTTATTAGCAATAGTGCAGTAATGCATTATCCCCCCGCTGTAATCTTATAGTGGGGCATTTTTTTACCGGGCAAATACAAATATGTTCTTATATCAATTGCGCATGTGCTGCTATTTCAAATTGGCCGCAAAACAAAAAAGCGCCATGCTGTTACTGCATAGCGCGTGTATTATGTTTATCAAAGTTATTTCAACTTAGCCAACGCCTCTTTGATTCTTACCCAGGCCCTTTCAATATTTACCATGCTGTTGGCAAAGGAAAAGCGAACACAGTTAGGCTCGCCAAAAGCATCGCCCATTACAGAAGATACATGCGCCGTATTTAAAAGATACATGCAAAATTCGGATGCGTTGGCAACTGTATTGGTGCCGTCACTTTTACCATAATAATAACTTACGTCCGGGAAAATATAAAAAGCGCCTTCCGGTTCAAAACATTTTACGCCGGGCACTTCTTTTATGATTTCTAGTACACGCTTTCTTCTGCGGGTAAATTCTGCTGTCATTTCTTCAGAGGGTTTCAAATCGCCGGTAAGGGCAACAATAGCTGCACGTTGTGTTACTGCTGTTGCGCCGCTCGTAAACTGGCCCTGCAATTTTTCGCAACCTTTTGCCACTTCTGCATTGGCAGCAATGTAACCAAGCCGCCACCCGGTCATAGCAAACCCTTTGCTTAATCCATTTATGATAATGATACGATCTTTTAAATCGCTGAACTGGGCGATACTTTCATGCTTGCCGATAAAATTGATGTATTCATAAATTTCGTCAGAGATAATGTAAATGTTTGGATGTTTACGAAATACAACCGCCAGTGCTTCCAGCTGTTCCTTGCTGTACACAGCGCCAGAAGGATTGCAGGGAGAAGAAAACAAAAACATTTTTGTTTTTGGTGTAATGGCCGCTTCCAGTTCGGCAGGCGTTATTTTATAGCCGTTCTCTACGGTAGTTCTCACTTCAACCACTTTACCACGGGCAATTTTTACCAGCTCGCTGTAGGTAACCCAATAAGGTGTCGGGATGATCACTTCTTCGTTATCATCAACTACGGCAAGAATCGCGTTGGCAAGACTTTGCTTTGCACCGGTTGATACAACAATATTTTCAGGTTTATAATCAAGATTGTTATCGCGTTTTAATTTTGAACAAACGGCTTCACGGAGATCAAGATAACCTGCAACAGGTGTATAATGAGAAAAGTTATCATCCACCGCCTTTTTTGCCGCATCTTTAATATGTGCAGGCGTATCAAAATCGGGCTCTCCCAGGCTTAAATCAATCACATCTATTCCTTTTGCGCGGAGCTCTCGTCCGAGCTTTGCCATTTTTAAAGTTTCGGGCTCATTAAATCGTTGAAGAATTGAAGACAGTTGCATTGAATTGTTTTTTTAAGGGCACAAAAGTAGTGATTGAAAGACTGCCAAAAAAGAAAACCACAGAAAAAACTGTGAACCTTTAACTGTGCACCGTAGCAAAAGAATATGTATGTTACTACTGATTTTTATAAACGTAGTAGATTTTGAAGCAAATCAACTTTTCATTGAGATGTGATTAGCGGTTGGACACCGGTACATGGAATAGTTTCTCATCCCTGCTAAATAAAAACGCGATTTTTTTTGCGGTCGTAGAAACTTCCCGGGAAGCATCAATAATTTATACGAATCAGCAATATGTGGACATGATAATGCAATCCTGGCTGTTTGCTACCCCGAATTAACATTCTTTGGTCCTAAGTTGTAACCATCTGGCGCATAAGAAAAGCCCTCCTGGGAACAGGACGGCCTCTAACGATTGCTTGCCATATGAAAAAAAAGTGAAATTATTTTTTCAGAGAATCAACCTTGGCTTTTGCTGAATCAACAACAGCTTTAACAGTTGAATCTGCTGTAGTTTTAACAGCATCCATTTTATTTTTTGCTGTATCAGCAGCAGCAGAAACAGTAGAATCAGCAGCTTTAGAAGCCGTATCAGCTGAATTGTTACAAGATGCTACAAATGCGCCGATGGCTAATACTAGAAGAAGTTTTTTCATTTTTTGTTTGTTTGTTTGTAAAATAATGATTTGAGCTTTATACAATAAAGGGAAAAAGGTAACCCAGCTTTTTTAAAAAAGTTTTAAGGCGGTTGTTTGGGTTACAATTTGTTAATTTGAGTATTAAATAATTGCAAGCGTGAATACGGATCTCAGGGAAAAAGAATTGTTAAAGAGATTGGCAAAGAACGATAAGCAGGCCGCCGAAACCATTTATAAGGACAATTATAATATGGTGCAGGCGTTGATTATCAACAATAATGGTTCGGCCGATGATGCAAGGGACATTTTCCAGGAGGCGATGATAGTGTTGTATGAAAAGGCAAAATCGGGAACGTTTGAACTAAACTGCCTGCTGAAAACCTATATGTATTCTGTTAGCAGGCGATTGTGGCTCAAGCGTTTGCATCAGCTTCAGCGATATAGTGGCCGGGTAGAAAATATGGCGGAAACAGTACATACAGAAGAAGAAATTGATGTGCATGAACAACGGAACACGCAGTTTCTGGCAATGGAGAAATCGATGATGAATTTGGGAGAGCCATGCAAAAGTTTGCTGGAAGCCTACTACCTGCAAAAAAGGAATATGACAGAGATAGCAGGAAGTTTTGGATATACAAATGCAGACAATGCCAAGAATCAGAAATATAAATGCCTGATGCGTCTAAAAAAATTATTCTTTGCCCAACATAAAAACCAGGATCAATAATGGAAGACAGTCAGTTATTGGATGCAGTTGAACGCTTTGTACAGGGCCAGATGACACCGGAAGAACTTGTTCAGTTCGAACAGCTCCGCAAATCAAACCCCGAAATAGACCAATTTGTGGTTGAGCACAGTTTGTTCCTGGCACAACTCAATGATTTTGGGGATCGGAAGCAATTTCGTTCCGCATTGCACAACATACATAATAATTTATTGGATACAGGCGCCATCAACCCACAGGTGCCCAAAGCGAAAGTCGTGGACCTGTTTAAAAAGTATCGCCGCGTTTGGGCTGTTGCAGCTTCAATTGCCGGTATCATTGCCATTACGGTAAGTGGACTGGTCGCCTATTTCACGCCAAACACCACACCACAAATTGAACAGCTTCGCCGTGAAGTATCCCGGTTAAACACGCAGACAAAAATTCTGACCAAAGAAGTAAGAGACAGTAGTAATAAAATAACAAGGGTTCCGCAAAATGAGATCTATAAATTTGGTGGCACCGGGTTTTTGATTGACGCGAAAGGATATTTGGTCACCAATGCACACGTAGTGAAAGACGCCAAGACTATTATCGTTCTAAGCAAAGGACAAGAATACAAGGCTGTGCTTGTTCGTTCGGACTTAGAAAGGGATTTGGCGATTCTTAAGATTGAGGATAATGATTTCAAACCCTTTTCCAGTCTTCCATACGGTTTCAGGAAAACCGGTGCAGATTTAGGGGAGCAAATTTTTACACTTGGGTTTCCCCGCGATGAAATTGTGTATGGCGAAGGATATATGAGTGCCAGCACAGGTTTGAACGGAGATACGATGAGCTGCCAGATTACCGTTGCTGCTAATCCTGGAAATAGCGGTGGACCTGTATTCAACAAAAATGGTGAAGTGGTGGGTATTCTTAGCACGCGTCAGCTGCAAGCGCAAGGTTTTGTATTTGCTGTAACTGCTAAAAATATTTTTAAATCTTTAGAAGATTTGAAAAAAGATACGACCTACCAAAACATAAAAATAAATACCATTTCATCTGTTAAAGGCCTGGAAAGGCCCCAGCAAATTAAAAAGATTGAAGATTGCGTGTTCCTGGTTAGAACATACCAGTAATACCTATTTTGCGGCTGGTTAAAACACCAGGCCGCTGCTGGCTATTAAATTATTTTTCCTGGTTAATGCGAATGTAAAAGCCCCTGAAATGGGGCTTTTTATTTGTCGGAATCTATATTGGCCGGATTTTAAATTTAATCGGATTTCATCACACATTTTGGAGACGATCAACAACCCAGTGATTCCTTGTCCGCTGCGTTCGCTACCCCGCCCTTATCGTCGCGTGAAACCAGAAACAGAAACTATTTACCCCACAAACTGGTTGGATATTCACCTGCATTTACCAGTGCATCCAGGCTTGCTTTAACACCCGGCGCATCTTCTTTATAAGTTACACCAAACCATTGCGACGATGTTGGTATTACTTTAATGACACCGCCTCCGCTGTTAATAAATTCATCCGCAACAATCGGGATAAAAAATTCTGACTTTGGATTCGCCAGGTTCTTACCTAAAAATTCATTGAACAATTTTTCTGAATACGGAAAAATAGACGGCGCAAAGCACCAGAAGTTCATTGATACACTTGACTGAAGCGGCAACTCTTTTGGCTCCTGGTTATCATCACAAATAATTTTTCCGTTTGTTCTTGAAATATTGATGCGTTCTGCAATGGAAGTAAGATTTCCCTTTGCATCAACCTGGCATACACCACGGTTCACGGTGCCATTGTCTGATAGTGTTTTCAACAGATCATACCCAATAATAGAATATACTTTTTCGCTGGCGCCGGTAGTCAGGAATTTATAAGCTTTTTCAAATGCATCACGACCATAAAAATCGTCTGCATTGATTACGGCGAAAGGTTCATTGATGGCGGTTTTGGCACATAGTACTGCGTGGGCAGTTCCCCATGGCTTGGTACGGTCGGCCGGCACCTGGTAGCCATCGGTAAAAGCATTTAAATCCTGGAACACATAATCTACCGCCACCCTGCCTTTCAGCTTGGGTTCAAATATCTCTTTAAAGTCATCCACAAATTCTTTCCGGATAATAAACACAACTTTTGTGAAACCGGCGCGTATTGCATCGTATATTGAATAGTCAACGATCGTTTCCCCGCTGGGTCCAAACGACTGAATTTGCTTCATACTTCCATAACGCGAGGCCATACCAGCGGCTAATATCAAAAGTGTCGGTTGTTGCATTTATTTTATTTTTTTGTCGGCACGAAAATATAAAATAAAGTTGTGGAACAAAATAAGCCCATGCATTTATTACCGGAAAACATTATTAACCTGTCTGCAGCCAATATTGAGCGCCTTCATTTACCGGTATTAGATAAGCATCAAATAATACTGGATGTGCTGCGGCTGGATAAAATCGATCACATTATTTCGGGCAATAAATGGTTTAAATTGAAATATTACCTGGAAGGGGCGCTTCAAAACAACCGGCGAAGCGTTCTTACATTTGGCGGCGCCTGGTCTAACCATATTGTAGCAACCGCAAGCGCAGCAAAAAAAGCAGGCCTGGCGAGCGTTGGTGTTATTCGTGGTGAAAGGCCTTTAGCACCTTCACATACATTGTTAAAAGCCATCAGTTTGGGGATGAAACTGGTATATGTAAGTCGTGAAACGTACAATCAAAAAAAAGATCCGGCGTTTATAGAACAATTGTTGCAGGAATATGATCAGCCCTGCATTATACCAGAAGGCGGCGAAGGGGAGACGGGTATAAAGGGTGCAGCTGAAATCTGCGGGCTTGCTGATATTGAAAATTACACCCATTTAGTTTGTGCGGTGGGTACAGGAACACTTTTAGCTGGTCTGGCGATGGGTTCTTTATTACATCATCATATCAAAATAATAGGTGTGCCTGTTTTAAAAGGATTTGACAATTGGATGCCACCGGGCAGAATTGCTGGACCCCAACAAAGAATTTACATTGAGCCAGGTTATCATTTTGGGGGATATGCAAAAAAAAATGACGTACTGGTAGATTTTATGAATCAGCTCTATCAGCAAACCAATATCCCAACAGATTTTGTGTACACGGGAAAATTATTTTTTTCCATCAATGATTTAATAAAAAAAGATTATTTTCCAAAACAAAGCAGGTTGCTTGCCATTCATAGCGGAGGATTGCAGGGGAATGACTCTTTAGCACCCGGAACGCTTGTTTTTTAGCGTAGAGATTATTTATTTAAAGTATACAGGAAATATAACAATAACAAAACATGGTTCGACAGTTTGGAATTTTTCTGCTGATATGCTCACTAAGTTTAGTTGCAGCGGCACAGGACACACTTCCATCTTTTACCCTCGTAAATAAAGGTAATAACCGCATTATTGTTAGCTGGAATAATCCGTATGGTAAAGCCATTCACCAATTGAGCATTCAGCGATCGCCGGACAGCACAAAAAATTTCAAATCTATTTTAACACTGCCCGATCCCACGGTACCGCAAAATGGTTTTGCTGATACAAAGCCTCCGGCTGACAATATGTTTTACAGACTTTATATTTTACTGGATAGCGGCAAGTATGTATTCAGCAAATCAAAAAAACCTGTTCTTGATACCGTGCGGGTTAAAGAGCCCCCAAAAGAAATAAAGGTTGCTGAACAACAGCCTGCATTTGAACCGCCAAAAAAAGAAAATATTGAACCAATTATTGCGGAGGAACCAAAGACAACCGCCCCTGTAAAAAAAGAAATAGTTAAACCTGAAATAATTAAACCAAAAGAAATACCAGAGCGGATTATCTACATAAAAAAAAGAGATACGCTAATCGGCCAGATCGGAGAGAAGTCTGTGCGGCGTTTCAGGGATTCCGTGGCGGTGCGCACAAAAGATACGCTCAGTTATAATACGGCAGACACCATCGTTATAAAACCATTTGTACCAAAAGAAGTGTACAAGCCATCTAAATTTGTGTTCACTGAAAAAGATGGTAATATAAAAATTGTCTTGCCGCTGGCGACTGAAAAAAAATACACCATCAAATTTTTTAACGACCAAAATATACCGGCGCTGGAGATAAAGCAAATAAAGGACCCCTTTCTTATACTGGATAAATCAAATTTCATGCATGCCGGCTGGTTTAAGTTTGAATTGTATGAGGATGGTGTGCTGAAAGAAAAGCACAAGTTGTTTATCCCGAAGGAATTTTAGTGCGTCAATCCGCCCCTGATGGCCTTTTACTACGAATGGCCGGTGAGACCCCAACCATGGATCACAGGCAGCAGTGATTCGGGCGTGCATCATACAAGTTTCACATCGAACACCTTTTCAAAATTCTTTTTTACTTTTTCTTTTGCTTCTTCAAAAGAAACTTCATGGTTCAATTCCGCGGCGAGCGAGGTAACTTTTTTATGTTGAATGCCGCAGGGAATGATGTTATCAAAATAAGAAAGATCTGTATTGATATTAAATGCAAAGCCATGCATGGTAATCCACCGGCTGCAACGCACACCAATCGCACCAATTTTTCTTTCCATCCCTTTTACACCCGGATCCAGCCACACACCGGTTTCTCCGGCAGAACGTTGTCCCTGCAAACCATATTCTGCCATGGTTTGTATCATCACTTCCTCCAGGTTGCGGAGGTAACGACCGATATCTGTATAAAATTTTTCCAGGTCAAGAATTGGATAACCTACTATTTGCTGCGGCCCGTGAAAAGTTATGTCTCCTCCCCTGTTCGTGTAAAAAAAATCAATCCCTTTCGCCTGCCGGTCCTGGTCAGAAATTAAAACATTTTCTATTTTACCACTTTTGCCGAGGGTGTAAACAGGTGGATGCTCTGCGAAGAGCAAATGGTGAGTAGTGGAACGCGAATCATCTGGCGTGAGACGGGAGGCGTAAGGCGTGGGATATTCGTTTGTTTCACCGCTCATCCCAATGATTTCGCTACTCAAGTATGACGGCTCACGACTGACGCCTGGCGTCTCCTGGCACCCGTTTGCTGTTTTGGCTTTCACATTGGCGCGCAGCAATTGCTCCTGGTAATCCCAGGCGGTTTTGTAATCCATCATTCGTAAATCTTCAAAATGTACAGGTTGCATAACCGGCAAATTTACGCTGTTTTGAATGCATAATTGCACCTCAGCAAAGCTTGCACACGATCGCCTGCAACAACTTGCTTTAACCATCCCCAATACGGTATATTTGCCAAAATTTGTATTGATGGAAAACGACGCTGAGCAGGAGGATTTACTGGAGCAGGATGGCCCCGAAGAGCTGTATGAGCGGCTTTCTATTAAAGTCGACAAAGGCCAGGAGCCTTTGCGGCTGGATAAATTTTTAACCGCACGTATTGAAAATATTACCCGCAATAAAGTGCAGAAAGGCATTGAAGCAGGCCGTGTGCTGGTTAACAACAAACAGGTTCAGCCGAACTATAAAATAAAACCGGCCGACGAGATAATTGTGTACAGCGATAAAGAAGCACGTGGAGAAGAAATTATTCCTGAAAACATTCCCCTCAATATTGCCTTTGAAGACGATGATATATTGATCATTAATAAACCCGCCGGCATGGTGGTGCACCCCGGCTGTGGAAATTACACCGGCACATTAATAAATGGCGTTGCGTGGTACCTCACCCGGGAAAATAAAAATATTACAGAAGAGACACTGCCACGTTTTGGTATGGTACACCGCATTGATAAAAACACCAGCGGTTTAATGGTGCTGGCAAAAACCGACAAAGCAGTTTCCTCGCTTGCCAAACAATTTTTTGATCACACCGTGCACCGCAGGTACAACGCACTGGTTTGGGGAGATATGGCAGCTGATACGGGAACGATTGTTGCGCATGTTGGCCGCAATCAGAAACAACGAAAATTATTTGCGGCCTATCCTGATGGCGAATATGGTAAAGAAGCGATCACGCATTATACCGTGCTGGAACGTTTCGGATATGTAACACTGGTAGAATGCCGTTTGGAAACAGGCCGCACGCACCAAATACGTGTACACATGCAATCAATTGGACACCCACTTTTTAATGATGATACCTATGGAGGCGATACCATTGTGAAAGGTACCGTCTTTGCCAAATACAAACAATTTGTAGAAAATTGTTTTGCCATTTGTACGCGGCAGGCCCTGCACGCAAAAACGCTTGGCTTTATTCATCCCACTACAAGAAAAGATGTTTTGTTTAACAGCGAACTGGCAGATGATATACAGCAGGTAATTGAAAAGTGGCGCGTGTATGTTAAGGCGAAAGGTATTCCGGAAAGCTAACCAACAGGGAAATTTACCAAGGGTGTAATGAAGTTTTTTCACAGATGTATAGAAGCCTTATTCAGTACCCTTTTTCTCCGGCGGATTGACTAAGCTGCGTTTGTAACAAAAAAATATTTACGGTCTGCCATTATTAAAATCAAATAATGTAGCCGTAAAAACACCACGCTCCCTCTTTTTAAAAAGCGCATGCCAGTTACCGTTATACCGGATAAGTTTTGGCACCAGCAAATCTTTAAACCTGTCCATCTGCACTTCCATTTGCACATTAAAATCATATACTACCGCGTCGTAGCTGATGTCATACGTACGGGCTACAATATCCAGGTTTTTACTGTTGAACCAGGTTACCATTTCATTGATAACAGTGTTGTTTTTTTGATCGCTGGTTAAATTTGAACGGGCCTTTACGGTAAACACATAACACAACTGCCCCCGGTAATCGCCCATGTCAATAATGAAATCGTATAGCTGCGAAACATCGTCGTCAAAAATGGCTATTTTGTTTCCGATAAAAGGAATGCCCGGAATTTTTTTCCCGGGATTAAAAAAAAGCATTTTCAATTGCTCTTTATTTTTTTCAATTCCTTTTTTATCTTTTATCGTAAAATCATTCCCCTTTACAATATTGGTTTCACCGCATACTGTTCCTTTCGCAAATAATAAACCAGCATACAGCTCACCGGTATAATAGTTCCAGTTTTTATTTTCGTCGTAAATATCACCGGTTATTTTTTCGTAAAGCTTTTGCGTAGTGCGACAGCCATTCTTTACCACTTGCATTGTTTTACTTTGGAGGGAAGCTGTTTCCTTCCCTTGTTTATCATGCATACGTATATCGTTGAGAGCAGTATAACCAAGCACTTTCAGGTTTTTAAATGCTTTATAAAAGCTGGTATCATTTTTAACGCGATCGATAAAACCGTTCACATTCAGGCCATTTCGTACAACTATCTCTTTGAGTGTAACTATTTTTTTCCCAACATTAACAGAAGAATCCTGCTGGGAGAAAAGTGAAAAAGAACAAAGGAGGAAAATGCAAACCGTTCGCACGTATACTACTATCTTCATGTATGCTTCTTCATTTTAGCCAGCTGTTTCGTAACTAATCATTCCAAATCTAATTATTGAGATTATATGCCACCAGGTTTCCCTCATAGCTAAAACCTTCTACCCTGCACATTAAACGTTTCACCTTCTGGATTATTTAGGGAATACCATTTTATAATCTACTTTTATTTTCCCTTTGGAAATATCATCCAGCTTGCCTTTCAGCAATTTTCGTTTCAGCGGTTTCAGGTAGTCAATAAAAAGTTTACCTTCTATATGATCATATTCATGCTGTATGATGCGGCCGGTAATGCCTGAAAAAGTTTTGCTATGCTGTTCAAAATTTTCGTCCATATATGCTATCGTAACCTGCGAAGGACGATGAATATCTTCCCGGATCTTAGGTATGCTCAGGCAGCCTTCGTTATACGCCCATTCGCCACCACCGGTTGCCGTGACATGGGCATTGATAAATAATTGTTTTGTACCCGGCTCGTCGGGATATTCACCTTTATCTTCTTCATCCTGGTTGGCAAAAATCTGTGCACTGTCAATAATAAATAACCGAATGTCTTTATTAACCTGCGGAGCTGCCAAACCAACGCCATTGCTGGCATACATGGTTTCCCACATGTCGTCAATAAGTTTTGCCAGGCCCGGATAATCGCTGCGCATATCCTTTGCTACAGATCTTAATACCGGCGCACCGTATGCCACAATTGGTAAAATCATTCCTGTGTAATTATGTGTTAGAATAAGACTGCTAAATTATTGTAAAACAGCTTATCAGCCAATCATCTTGTTAACTATTCCGTTCCATATATTCCTGCAGCATAATAGTAGCAGCAATCTTATCGACCATCGCCTTGTCGCGGCGCTGCATTTTTTTCATGCCCATTTCTATCATCGCCCCTTTTGCCATTTTGGAGGTATAGCGCTCATCTACCGGCACAATGGGAATCGCCGGAAATTCTTTTTTTAACCGTTCTATCACTTTTTTTACGAGTGGCGTTGCATGTGTGTCGCTGTCATCCAGGTTTTTAGGATCGCCAATGATAATCAGTTCCACCATTTCTTTTTTAAAATAATCCTTTAAAAAATTAAATAGTTGCGGCGTTTCAACGGTTATCAGCGCAGTGGAAATTATTTTTAAAGGATCCGTTACTGCCAGTCCTGTTCGCTTTAACCCATAATCTATCGCTAATATTCGTGGCATTGTTTACATTAAAAGTGATTTGAATTATTCAGCGGCGATGGGTGATACAGCTGAGAAGAAATGATCGGCAGCGTGCGGATCAGCAAAAAAATGACGGCCTTCTTTAATCTTATTGTTTTCGAATGTCCAGAGCACGCAAACATGATGATCTATATTATTTCCATCATCCCGGTGCGTAGTGATGTGCTGGCACTCTACCAAAAAATCGTCATTGCTTCCGGCAACTAATTTTGCTACTTTCACTTTTGATAAACCCATAATATCACTCATGTTATCAAAAAAAGCAACTACCTCTTCAATACCATTTTTAACTCCTGCCAATGGGTGCTGACCCATAAATATCCAGATAACATCCTCTGACATTACGTCTTTTAATGCTGCAAAATCGTGTTCGCTGTATGCTTCAAAGAATTTACCGATGATGGTTTCGTTTGCGGTATTCATGAGTAGCAGTTGAAATGAAAAAATATTTATGCGTGAATAAACAAATCAACGATAACAAATACAGCAAATACTACGCTGGCAATGCCGTTGGCAGTCATGAAAGCAATGTTAACTTTGCTGAGATCATTTGGCTTCACAATAGAATGCTGATAAATAAGCATACCCACAAATACAAATACACCAATCCAATACGACCAATGAAAACCACCATACACACCGGCAAATATTACACACGTTGCACTGAACAAATGCAATGATTCAGAAACGCGTAATGCTTTTGCTTTTCCCAATGTAGCAGGGATGGAATATAGCTGTTGTGATTTATCAAAGTCGATATCCTGCAAAGCATAAATAATATCGAAACCACTCACCCAAAAAACTACGGCAAAAGAAAATAGAATGGGTAACAAAGCAAACTGGCCGGTAACCGCAAGATAAGCGCCGATAGGTGCCAATGATAAACCAAGTCCTAATATAATATGGCACAATGCCGTAAATCGTTTAGTATAGCTATAACCCAATACCACCAGTAATGCTACCGGCGATAAAAAGAAGCAAAGTGAATTAATAAAATAAGTGCACACAACAAAAGCAATACTGCTCAGGATTACAAATCGCAATGCGCTATTCGCTGAAATAATTCCTTTGGGAATTTCACGGATAGCCGTGCGCGGATTTTTTGCATCGAAGCTTCTGTCTAAATAACGGTTGAATGCCATCGCCGCGCTGCGTGCGAACACCATGCAGAGAATCACCAAAATGAACAACACAATTAACCTGTACGCTTCCGCCGGCCCGGATAATCTGGTATGCCATCCCGGAACCGCTGATGAAGGAATTGCCATCAATCCCAAAGAAAATCCGATCAAAGCGAAAGGCATTGCAAAAATGGTGTGCGAGAATTTTACCAGGCTTAGATAATCTTTTACTTTACTCATTCAGTTTGTTGATAATTTTAGTTGTACCCGATCTTAATTTTTGCGCGTCCCTGGCCGGTGTTACAACAATCATTCAACCGTGCGCGTCAGAGACATTGACCATATTAAGCGTGAACCAATTTCCCATTCATCCCTTTAATCCTTCATGTCCCGGTTCAGACAATCCTCGTCCGCACAATTTCCCACAACACAATACCCGCCGCCACCGAGATATTCAACGAATGCTTCATCCCCAGTTGCGGTATCTCTATACAACCATCGCATAGCAAAATAGTTGACTGCTCCACGCCACTTACTTCATTTCCGAAAACAACGGCCAGCTTCTCCCCATCTGCTAAAATAAATTGATGCAATTGATAACTATTTTCGGCCTGTTCTATGGCCAATACTTTATAACCATTATCTTTCAATTCAACAATGGCTTCAACCGCCGTTGAGAAATGTTTGCTTGTTACAGATT
>JBDUAY010000460.1:0-4599 GCA_040004415.1 Bacteroidota bacterium
CTACGGTGGGAAGTATGACAGAAGTATACGACTATCTGCGGCTGTTATATGCAAGGGCAGGCAAAACAATTTCTCCCCTTTCAGGCCGCCAGGTAAAAAAAGATGATGTTGCAGATGTTGTGAATGCTATAACCAGTCTGAAAGAAGGTGACAAGGCACTTATACTGGTGCCTTTTAAACAACATGCCAATCGTGACGTAAAAGAAGAGCTGAATATTTTGCTGCAAAAAGGTTTTTCACGGTTGTATGATGGCGAAGTAAAAAAGATTGATGATCTTTTAGAACATCCTGCATGGAAGCCTGCCGCAAAGAAAAAATTATATTTACTGATAGACCGGTTGGTTATAAAAGAGTTTGACGTAGATGATAAGCATCGCCTTGCAGATTCTGTTAACACTGCATTCTATGAGGGTGAGGGTGGGGTATATGTTGAAGTGAATGGTGCGGAAACGTTGCATTTTTCTAACCGTTTCGAACTGGATGGAATCAACTTTGAAGAACCAGTGCCTAACTTATTTTCATTTAATAATCCGTTTGGCGCCTGTCCCACCTGCGAAGGATTTTCACTTGTACTGGGCATAGATGCAGATCTTGTAATACCCGATAAACGTTTGAGTGTGTACGAAGGCGCCGTTGCTCCCTGGAAAGGTGAGAAGCTCAGTTTGTGGAAAGATGCATTTATTAAAGCGTCCAGGAAATTTGATTTTCCGGTACATAAACCCATTGCAGATCTTACAAAAAAAGAATACCAGGCCTTATGGAAAGGAAATGAATTTGCAAATGGAATTGATGGTTTCTTTAAAGAAGTAGAACAGAACTTATACAAGGTTCAGTACCGCGTTTTATTATCAAGATACCGTGGCAGAACACTTTGCCCGGATTGTGAAGGTTACCGTTTACGTAAAGAAGCATTATATGTAAAAGTGGGCGATAAACATATTGGTGAACTTTGTGAAATGCCCGTAAAAGATTTGCAGCAATGGTTTGATAAACTGGTGCTGGATGAAAGCGACAAACAAATTGCAAAGCGAATACTGATTGAAATTCATCACCGCATTAAAACATTGATGGATGTTGGTCTTGGTTATCTCACCCTCAACCGCCTGGCCAATTCTTTAAGCGGCGGAGAAAGCCAGCGCATACAGCTTACACGCAGCCTGGGCAGTAATCTTACCAACTCATTATATATACTTGATGAGCCTTCTATCGGTCTTCATTCAAGAGATACGGAAAGATTGATTACAGTACTAAAAGAGCTACGCGATTTGGGTAACACGGTTGTGGTTGTTGAGCATGATGAAATGATGATGCGCGAAGCGGATTACATAATAGACATGGGACCGCTGGCAAGTCATTTGGGTGGCGAAGTGGTGGCAGCCGGAAATTATGATGAATTAATTGCCAATGAAAAAAGCCTTACCGGCAAATACCTGAAAGGCGAATTTTTTATTGCAGCACCGAAACAGTTGCGCAAATGGACCCGTAAAATAACGATAGAAGGTGCACGCCAGAATAATCTTAAAAACATCGATGTTGAATTTCCACTCAACCTGCTTTGCGTAGTAAGTGGTGTCAGCGGCAGCGGTAAAACAACGCTCGTAAAACAAATCCTGTACCCGGCCCTCAGGAAATTAAAAGGAGAAATTGGTGATAAGGCTGGTAGCTATAAAGCCATCACAGGAGACGTTGATTACCTGAGCCAGGTAGAAATGGTTGATCAAAACCCCATTGGTAAATCATCGCGCAGCAACCCGGTTACGTATATAAAAGCATACGACGAAATAAGGGAATTGTATTCCAAACAGCCATTGAGTAAAATGCGCGCTTTTCAACCCAAACATTTTTCTTTCAATGTAGATGGTGGCCGTTGTGATACGTGTAAAGGTGAAGGCGAACAGGTTGTTGAAATGCAGTTTTTAGCAGACGTACATTTAACCTGCGAAGTATGTGGCGGCAAAAGATTTAAAGAAGAAGTGCTGGAGGTTCAGTACAAGGATAAAAATATTCACGACGTACTTGAAATGAGTGTAGACGATGCCATGATTTTTTTTGCAGACGAAAAAGATGTGGTAAATAGAATAAAATCGCTGCAGGATGTAGGTCTTGGGTATATCAAACTCGGGCAATCATCCGATACACTTTCTGGTGGTGAAGCGCAACGTGTTAAACTGGCTTCTTTTCTTGGCAAGGGAAAAGCGCAGGGAAATATTCTTTTCATTTTTGATGAGCCAACAACAGGACTTCATTTTCATGATATCAAAAAATTGCTGGCATCATTTAACGCGTTGATAGAACAGGGTCATTCCATTCTTGTCATAGAACATAATACCGATGTAATAAAAAGCGCCGATTGGGTAATTGATCTTGGCCCGGAAGCGGGAGAAGACGGGGGTTCCATTGTTTTTACCGGCACGCCTGCTGATCTCAAAAAAAATAAAAAAAGCTATACTGCCAGGTTTTTATAAACAAGATTGAGGACACACGCATGAAGCGATAGATTTCTTAATCCCGCTCTTTTACATATATTAATACCCTGACAGGCATTTGTAATTGCCTTTCCGCATGAATATGTATTGGGAAATCCGCTATTCCCGTTATAAAATTGCGTACATTCATTTCCTCAATATTAATGTTGGTCCGTCCTGGAAACCTTGTGTTATCTCTAACGAAAAAGCAAACCATTATGCAAAAAATCTACTTTTTGTTTTTATTGGCATTTACAGCCATGCCAGCAGTCTTTTCTCAATCACCCGGCGGTGTTTCTTCAAACCTCAAAGCATGGATTAAATCGGATGCTGCGGCAACGTTAACTTCTACAGATAGTCTTGATGCATGGACTTACGCAAATGATGTTTCAAAACAGTTCACTTCCAACGCCGTTACTTTTAGCCGGCCAATCGTAATGAATCCTGGTGCTGGTACGGGTATTAATTTTTTACCAGTTGTGTATTTTGATGGAAATAAAATTATGGACGGCCCTGCCGGTGCAGGCGCGCCAATTACTGCGGGCAATGATGCTTATTGTGTATTTGCGGTTTGGAGAAGTGCCGTCAGTGGTAATTTTCAACGGGTCTGGTCGCAGCGAAATCCTGGCAGCTTTGCAGGCGATGGTGTTTCTTTGGCTACCTGGAATGACAACCGGTTTGGAGATCAGCTCGAAGCAAATCCATTCGACCAGGGAATGCTGGAAACCTATACGGTGGGGAAATGGAATATTACACAGCTCAACTTGCTTAACCAGTCTTCCAATGATTTGGAAATTCGTGATCCTTCAAATATAAACGGATTACCGCTTTCTGCTACAACGGTGGCCGGTGGTTCGTCTGGCAGAAGTATTTCCGATATATTGAACCGTTTGGGCGGCCGTGATAACAGCATTGATGAAGCGCTGACCGGAGATATTGCAGAAGTGATTGTGTATGATGCATCAGTTACCAGCGCAACAGTTCGTAATCAAATATTTTCTTACCTCGCATTAAAATATGGGGTTAATAAAGCTGGTGATTTTATTGCATCTGATGGCACAACTAAAATTTGGGATTCTACTGGCAACAGCCTGTACAAAAATTCAATTTTTGGTATTGGCCGCGATGATAACGCCGGCTTGCTGGTTAATAAATCCAATAGTATTGAAACAGGCAGTGGCAATGGTACCGGACAAAATGGTTTAGGAAATATTATTTTGTCCGGCGCTTCCAACCAGGACGATGGCGAGTTTTTATTGATTGGCAATGATAACGGTGCGCTTGCTGAAAGCAACAGTGATCTGCCTGCATCAGCTGATGCCGGTACGAGAAGGCTTGGCAGGGAATGGAAAGTGCAGCATACCGGAAACGTTGGAACCGTTAATGTTGATGTTGATTTAACCGGTTTAACAATAACTGGTACGCAGCCTGCTGATTTTTTTCTGATGGTAGATGATGACGGTGACGGAGATTTTACCACTGGCCATATTACTTTTTTTGCACCCGGCACATTGGCATTACCGATAGTGAGTTTTACAGGGGTTACTTTAAATAATAACGCAGTATTTACGCTGGTAACTTTTGCTTCTACTGCAACATTACCTGTAACCTGGAAGAGTTTCAGCGCAAAACCCGTGGATAATAATGTTATTTTAAACTGGTCGGTAGAAAATAATGACCAGGGAAAATCATTTGAAGTACAGCACGCCACAGACGGAATCCATTTTACTACCATTGGTACAATCAGCAATAATGTAAATGTCAAAGATTACAGTTTCACACATAATAATGTTGCTGGCGGACTACATTATTATCGTATTTACCAGGTGGATATGAACGGTAAATCAACGTACAGTAAAATTGTAACGGTTTCTGTGAAGGCGACTGATTTCGTTATTCGGTTGCTTAACAACCCGGTTCAAAACAATTCAGCTGAAGTTGAAATAGTTGCTGCAAAATCTGTAACGACGGCTGTTGAAATTTGGTCGGTTGCGGGTGCGAAAATGATTTCTCAGCAGCAAGTAGTGAATCCCGGCACTAATAAAATTAATGTATCAATGAGTAATATCGCCGCAGGCAATTATTTATTAAAAGTAAAAACAGGGGAAACTATACAAACTATCCGGTTGTTGAA
>JBDUAY010000097.1:0-15567 GCA_040004415.1 Bacteroidota bacterium
AGAATTTTTCCATTAGTTTATCATCATATTCAGCTACTGCTTCTACCAGTTGTGCCCTCCATTCTTTGGCTTCTTCCAGCATGTCAGCGGGTACTTCAATCTCGTCGAAAGTCATACCTTCTGTTTCCATGTGCCAGATGATACCTTTCATTTTAATCAAATCCACCACACCTATAAAATCATCTTCGGCGCCAATTGGTAATTGCAGGGGAACTGCTTTAGAACCCAGCATTTCTTTCACCTGCTTAACCACCATCAGGAAATCAGCTCCCGCGCGGTCCATTTTGTTTACGAACCCAATACGCGGAACACCATAACGGTTCGCCTGGCGCCAAACAGTTTCAGATTGTGGTTCAACGCCATCTACTGCAGAGAACAGTGCAATCAAACCATCCAGAACGCGCATAGAACGTTCTACCTCCACGGTAAAATCAACGTGACCCGGCGTATCAATAATGTTGAATGAATATTTTTTAGTATCCGCATACTCCTTTCCTTTGTTTGTAGGGAAGTTCCACTGGCAGCTTACCGCAGCGGAAGTAATTGTAATACCACGTTCCTTTTCCTGCTCCATCCAATCGGTTGTAGCAGCGCCATCATGCACTTCACCGATGCGGTGAATCATACCTGTGTAACGGAGGATACGCTCCGTAGTAGTTGTTTTACCGGCATCAATGTGCGCCGCAATACCAAAGTTTCTTTGAAATTTTAAGTCTGCCATTATTGTATATTAAAACGTTTAATTGTTGAGAACCGGTTTAATTCGCCAGTCCTGGTTGTTCCGGAGCGCCAGAAAGGGCATTTATCAGTATTACTCCGGCCATTGACAGACCTAAAAATCAGGGCTGCTTTTGGGGCGCAAAGGTAACCATTTTGCCTGAATAAAAAAGCACTCTTTTAAATTGGGCAAATCTCCCTAAAACGCAGGCATCACAGGTGCTTAAAAAGATTAGCTGTTTATTGAAATTTTTCTATTTATTAATCAGGTTTTGGTATCATAGTTTATCGCTTATCGCAGAACCTTTATCAAAATTTTATTAAATACATCATTAATTTTTGTTGGTAATTGAAACAGCTTTACTAAATTTAGAATGTCATTTCTAACCTAAAAATTCAAAAACAATATGGCCAGCAAGAAAAAAGCTAAAAAGGCAGCCCCGAAAAAGAAAGCAGCTCCTAAAAAAGCAGCTAAAAAACCGGCGCCTAAAAAGGCAGCGCCTAAAAAGAAAGCGGCCCCAAAGAAAAAGGCAGCTCCAAAAAAGGCAGCTCCAAAGAAAAAAGCAGCTCCAAAAAAAGTAGCCCCAAAGAAAAAAGCGGCTCCAAAAAAAGTAGTAAAAAAATCACCTTTAAAAAAGGCAACAACTATTAAAAAGGCACCACAACCAATCAAGAAAGCGGTCGCAAAGAAGCCAGCACCAGCTGCGGAACCAGCGATGCCAGCTCCTGAGATGCCTGTAATGGATACGCCCGCAGCAGAACCAACCAGCGATACCGGAACAACGGAATCTTAAGCATAAAAAATTACAACAATAAACGAGGCCATCCCGCAAAATGCAGGGTGGCTTTATCATTATATTAAATGACCTGCTTATTTTTGCCGCATGTTATCAATCAGTCAGCGCGGACAGCAAATGCCGCCATCGCCCATACGTAAACTTGTTCCTTATTCAGAAACAGCTAAAAAGAAAGGTATCAAAGTATACCATCTTAATATTGGCCAGCCCGATATTGAAACGCCACCACAAATACTGGATGCCGTGCGCCATGCGGATTTTAAAGTATTGGAATATAGTCATAGCGCGGGTAACGAAAGCTATCGCAAAAAATTAGTAGAATATTATAAACGTGTGGGCATTGACGTAAACTATAATGAAATCATTGTTACTACGGGGGGCAGCGAAGCTATTCTTTTTGGCATGATGGCCTGCCTGGATGCAGGTGATGAAGTAATTATACCAGAACCCTTTTATGCAAATTACAATGGCTTTGCCGTAGAAGCAGGCGTAACCGTGAAGCCAATTACTTCATCTATTGATACAGGCTTTGCCTTACCGCCAATAGAAGATTTTGAAAAAGCAATTACACCGAAAACGAAAGCCATTGTTTTGTGCAATCCCAATAACCCAACCGGTTATTTATATAGCGCCGCAGAAATGGAAACATTGAAGCAAGTTATACTGAAGCACGATCTATATTTATTTGCGGATGAGGCTTACCGTGAGTTTTGCTACAGCGGAACGCATACCAGCGCCATGCATTTAACCGGCATTGAAGACAATGTAATATTAATGGACACCATCAGCAAAAGATATAGTGCTTGCGGCGGGCGCATTGGCGCACTGGTTACAAAAAACCAAGCGGTACTGAATGCAGTGATGAAATTTGCGCAGGCAAGATTAAGTCCGCCTTCCTACGCACAAATACTGGGTGAAGCAGCCGTTGATTTGCCCGCTGATTATTTTGATATGACCAAAGCAGAATATAAAAAAAGAAGGGATACCATTGTAAGAAGGCTGAATGCAATACCCGGTGTGTTTTGCCCGAACCCCGGCGGTGCTTTTTATGCGATGGCAAAGCTCCCGGTTGATGATGCGGATGTCTTTTGCCAGTGGCTGCTGGAATCATTTTCTTATAATGACGAAACTGTGATGCTCGCACCTGCGAGCGGTTTTTATAGCACCCCTGGTCTCGGAAAAAATGAAGTGCGGTTGGCATACGTATTGAATACAGATGCTATTAATAGCGCCATGGATTGTTTAGAGAAAGCGTTGCAGGAATATGTCTGAACTGAATTCGCGGGCTGTTGAAAATACCGATGAACTATTTTAGGGCTTAAAAAAATCCATACAAAACATGCGTGGATTTGATATTATAATCTAAAGCGATCTACTCTATCAGATGGTTTTCCATTGCATACCGCAGCAGCATAACTGTATTTCGAACATTTAATTTACTGTACAAATTTTTTCTGTGCGTTTCTACTGTATCAATGCTAATGAATAATTTTTCTGCAATGCATATATTTGTTAATCCTTCCGTAATCAATTGCAATATTTCTTTTTCTCTTCTTGTAAGCAAAGGACCGCCGGTTTTTTTTAGGGTGATAGTCGCAAGCGCCTGGCCCGCATCAAAACTTAGATAAGTCTTTCCGGTCGAAACATCCTGTAACGCCTGTATAATTTCCTGCCTGCAGGCATTTTTTAAAAGGTATCCGCTGGCGCCACTTTCCATCATTTTGCTAATGTATATTCCCTGGTCGAACGTGCTCAATGCCAGTATTATGATACCCGGGTAATTCTTTTTCATAATTTTACACAAATCAATACCACTCATGTCGGGCAGGCTGATATCCATCAAAACAATATCAGCAGTTTGCGCGCGGAAATAATCCAGGCAGGCTTTGCCGGTAGTAGCATATCCTGATAAATCAAACTCCTTCTGTTCCTTCAGTAAAGATCGGATACCTTCAATAACAACCCCATGATCTTCTACTATAAAAACGTTTGTCATTTTGTTACGCTATTAATTGCATGTTTACAGATGTTCCGTTACCGGATCCGGAAACGATATCCAGTGAACCTTTAAAATAATCGACCCGGTATTTGATATTGCTGAAGCCGGCTCCTTTTTTCTTCCAGGTCATTTTTACATCGAATCCTTTGCCATCGTCCTCTACCGTTACACTTGTCTTTCCATGGTGGCGCGTAACCTGTACCAGTATTTGTTTTGCACATGCATGCTTCAATGCATTGTTTACCAATTCCTGTACGATGCGGTAAATATTTATTTCTGCCTGCCTGCTCAATTTTCTTTGTTTGCCAAACTGCTGGTACACCACACTAATACCAGCGGACGCCTGTATGGAATTACAGTACTCCTTCAGCGCCTCATCTAATCCAAACCGAACCAGTATTTCCGGCATCAGGTTATGTGCTACTTTTCTTAATTCACAAATTGTTTTATCGAGCAAAAAAACAGAATGCTCAAAAATGGCAGATTCCTCAGCAGGCAAATGCAGGCCTTCTTTCATATTGACAAGTGATAATTTTGCACCGGACAACATTCCGCCCAACCCATCATGCAAATCTTTGGCAATTCTGCTCCGCTCTTCTTCCTGGCCCCTGAGTATGGCGTCTACGGTTAATAATTGCCTGTCTTTTTCCAGTTCATTAATTTTTTGCTGCTGAATTTCCTGTTTCTGGTAAGCTATCTTCTGGCCATCCTTAAAATTTTTGTATGCCAGGTAACCAAAAAACAGCATGACAATAATAGTGGCGACAAAAACACCGTTAAGCACCGACTTATGTTTAATGGCTGCTGCTTCTGCCAGTTTATCGTTTTGCAAACGAAAAATTTCACTTTGTTTTTTGTCTGCTTCATATATCGCCGCCAGCCTGTTTACCTGTTTCAAATTTGTTTCAGAAAGAAGGCTGTCTTTCAGCACCGTGGCCCGCTGCATAAATCCATATGCCTTGTCATTCTCTTTCGTCTGATGGTAATAGTCAGATAAATTTAACAGCGCAGTAATTTTATCAGCTTTCGTATCTATTTCCTCAGCCAGGGCCATATTTTCCATCGCATACTTTTTCGCCATATCCTGGTCACCCAGCTTCAATGATATAATGCTAAGAAAATTAAGCGCAGTGCCTATTTCTTCTTTATGGTCGTTACGTACTGCATGGGTGTAGGCGAGCTGATAATAAACATAGGCAGAATCATATTGCTGCAACAGGTAGCATATCTGTCCACGACTTTCATAATATCCAAAATTGAGGGACAACTCAATGGAGTCTGGCATGCAAGGCTTTATTTTGTCGAGATAATATAACCCCAGGTGCAATTCTTTTTTCTGTATACAAATATCGATCATCGTCAGGTATCCGGGGGCGCGCAGGATCACAGGAGAAAATTTTTCCCCGATGACGATGCACTTACCAGCATAATAGGCAGCGAGGTCAAGGTTATTGGTACGAATATAAATACGTGCAATCTTTTCATATAGCGAAATGGCCGTTCTGTCATTACCATGTTCATAATGTTTAAGCGCCTCAAAAAAATAACTGAGCGCTTCGTTATAATTTTCCTGTTCGTAAAAAATCAAACCCTTCCACCTTTGCGCAGCTGCCCTCACTTTAAGCATCAGCGAATCTTTAGTATTGCGGCTTACCAATAGAACCGAGTCAAAATAAAGTTGTGCTTCAGCAGGGTGCAGAGAACTTTTATAAAAATTACCTAAAAAACGGTAACATTCAGCAAGACCAGTCTCATAATTAATTTTTCTGCTCAGACTCATGGCTTCTTCGAAATAAGACATTATTGACTGCTGCTGCTTCACAAAGGCCGCCGTATTTATAACGGCCACCAGGGCTTCTACTCTCGCAGTATTTTGATCGGGGAAATTGCTGAGTGCAGCAACTGCTTTGGCTTTCCTTTTTTCAAACCCGCCGAAAAGATCATCCTGCCCCCACGAAACGTTTGGTTTAATAAAAAAGAAAGCCAAAAAACAAACAGTTATAGCTTTTGTGAAAAACATAAGAAGTACCGTTTTTCCGGTAGTGCAAATTATTCTTTTCCTTATCATATACCCAACCTTTCATCAAAATTCACTTCTTTCCGGTAGAAAAATCTGCCTGGCGGCAAATGAACTTTGCACCTGTAAAAAATACAAGTCCTTCATTTTTAAAACTTCTATCGTGTTAACCAAAAAAATATCAGACGGATTTACGTTGATTCCGGCGCACCCAAAATCAGGAAAGACACATGTGTTTTTAAAAAATAGGCTGAACCGGATAAGAAGAAAAATTATCAGCCTGCATCCTTTTCATTGGTTCGACGGATTTATGGAAGGAATAAAAATAGATCTAAAGGAATTTGAATAATGCTGTACGGAACCAATAGCACATTGCGTCATCATGATAATTTAAAATTCAATTTCTGCCGCCAACAAAATAATTCACCTCTTTTCGGTATAGTGCGTGACTTCAGAAGTTCAGATATTTGCACCTCAGAAAAAATAAATCACATACAGTAAGAACTCAATTGAAATGTAACATCCGGATATTATAAGAACAATCAATTTGTTCACTTTTGGGTTACCGCACTTCACCAACTGAAAACCAAGTCTGCTGCTGTTGATACATGTATTTTGTAACTATAAAAATTTTACCAATCATCAATCATTAAACCATTCAAAAAATGAACAGACAATTTTTACGCCGCTTTTCAGCGGTAATCGCAGGAACAATTTTATTTGTCAACGCTAATGCGCAGATGTCTAAATCAATGGTGGATCCAATTCTTTCAGCATCAAAACAGAATGACTCATCACCGGCAAGAAACAAAGACAATATTAATAACATTAAAACCAATGCCATCAGGGATTTCAGCAAAAGTTTTAAAAACGCGCAAAACGTTAGCTGGTTTGTTATTAAAGATGGGTTTTCCGTAAAATTCAGTGAAGACGGCGTAGCTACAAAAAGCTATTATGATGAAAAAGGCCGTTGGGTGGGTATCATTCGCACGTATAGTCAGAATAAACTGCCGGAAGATATCCGGAAACAGGTAAGAAGCACATACTACGATTATTCGATTTATAATGTAAACGAGGTAACTGTAGGAAATATAAAAGCTTACCTGATCGGGATTGAAAATGATGACAATATGAAGATCGTTCGTATTGTAGACGGGGAAATGGACACATACCAGGATCTCAAAAAAGATCACACACCAGCTTCCTGAAAATTTCCCTGTATCTTCTGCGTTTTGTAATGTGCTGCCTGGTTGTTGGCGTAACCAGGCAGCTTTTAGAGTATTCTTTCAATGAATATATGCATAGGAAAATCATATTGTCCGCGCATATAAATAATGCTCTTAATATATTTTCATATAGTCTTACATTAAAAATTTAGTCATCCCGTACGCAGATACCAGGCGCAAGAATTATAAATCATATTATTAAACAGGTAAAAAATCTTATATTCAGTTTACCAAATTAACTGTTATGAGAATCCGCATTTTTTCTTCCTTGTTACTGCTGTTCATTACCTGTTCATTCTTTGCAAAGCCTCCGCACAAAAATAATCCGCTGGCAAAAGCTTCCCGCGAAAATAAAAACGGTTGGATATACGTACATCTTGCTGGCACTCCTGCTGAAATAGGCTACCAGCATGGTTACCTGCTGGCGCCAGAAATTGACAGCACCCTGCAAATGATGGCCTATTTTGCGGCCCATGAAACAAAAAAAGACTGGACTTTTTACCGCCGCTGCGCAAAAAATTTTTTGTGGGATAAACTGGAGCGCGAATACAAAGATGAGATCAATGGGATCGTCGCCGGGCTCCATGCCCAACATAAGAATTACGACAGCCTTGACATTACTGCGTACAATGCCTGGGAGGAATTGGCCTTTTATTATATTCCTTCGCTGATGAACAATGCAGTTGCACATAGCGGGGATAATAAGGCGCCCGGTAACTGCAGTGCATTTATCGCCACCGGCAGTTACACAAAAGATGGAAAAATTGTGATGGGCCATAATAACTGGACAGAATATATCGTGGGCCAGCATTGGAATGTAGTGGCAGATATTGTTCCTGAAAAAGGCAATCATATTTTAATGGATTGCATGCCGGGTTATATACATAGCGGCGATGATTTTCTAATTACTGCCAATGGTATATTAATTACGGAAACGACCATTACACAATTCAGTTTGTTTGATACCAGTGGTGTTCCTGAATTTATGCGTGCGAGAAAAGCTGCGCAATACAGCAACAGCATCGACGATGTAATTAAGAATTTTGTACAGGGAAATAATGGCGGCTATGCAAACGACTGGTTGATCGGCGATACCAAAACAAATGAAGTGGCAAAACTGGAACTCGGTTTAAAGGATTACCGCGTGTGGCGCAGCAAAGACACGGCTATGATTGGCAGCAATTTCCCCAGCGATCCCACGCTCATTAAAGAAGAAACCACTTTTAATATAAATGATTCCACTACTTCCCCCAATGCACGCAAGAAAAGAATGGAGCAATTAATACAGGTTGACCTGAGAGGGAAACTGGATGCAGAAACAGGTAAACAAGCTGAGGCAGATCACACAGACGTATTACAAGGCAAAAATGCCAATAACCGTTGCGTCATCTGCGGCCATATTGATGAGGACCCGCTGGGTTGTGCAGAATGGAGCAACCCGCCATTTTATCCGATGGGTGCAGTGCAGGGAAAAGTTACTACGGCAGATTTAGCAAAAGACATGAAATTCTGGGCGCATATGGGTCACCCCTGCGGGCAAGATTTTATTGGTGCGCCGTTTTATAAAGCACATCCTGAATTTAGCTGGATGAGTAAATATTTAATGGATATGAAAGCGTATCCGTGGACATTGTTTGCAGCTAAGAAATAAAATCTGCTGGCAATTGAACCAGTTTTTTCTTTTCTGCCGCTGATTATATTTGACCAATGAATGGCGAAACCAATTTGCGGCAACTTATCAGGACAATGAAGCCCAGGCTGAATAAAGGCGACTATATTTTTTGCACAGTTGCCTCATTAGACGCTATTGACCAAAAAAAAATAATTTGTCTTTTCAAGGAAGACGAAGGTTACACTGTTATACTGGAAAAAGAGTTGGCCGATCAATTGAAACTTAATTATTCTTTTGTTGCCGCATGGATAACACTAACCATTCATTCTTCTCTGGAAGCGGTTGGTTTAACCGCTGCATTTTCTGATGCACTCGCCAAAGAAAATATCAGTTGTAATGTAGTAGCAGCTTTTTATCACGATCATATTTTTGTGAATAAAAAAGACGCGATACTGGCGATGCGGGTATTGTCTGAATTGGGATTTGCTGGATAAAAGGATGATGGGATGGATAAATTCATTCCCATGGTGTCTTAATTAAAAGACAAATTGAAAATAACTGATGTTTGGTTACTTTTTAAAGTCAGGGAATTCTTAAATAGTGTGAATCTCAATGCAAAATGAATAATTTCACCGCTGTTTCAAAAAGGCAACTATTATGGACGAAGGCATTTTAGAGGGTAAAATAAGTTTTGTGCATCACGACAAGCACTATGTTACCATTGAATATACACACAACGCGAAGAAAAAATCAGTCAACGGTAAAGTGGATGACGCACGGCAATTAAAAATGATAGAAGATAAACTGGTGAAAAAAACGCACCAGTTTCATGAAGGTGATGAAGTTTATTTTACATTAGAGCGGTCTGCACGCGGCGATAAAATGGTGGCTGAAAAAATCCGCTACCGTTTCAATAACACATTGGGCAACCTTGTTAACCGCGCCCGCACCAACAATCAATTTACAGGCTATCTTAAAATAGTCGACGATAAATATTTCGTAAAAGAAGCCGGCAGTTATCAATTCTTTCCATTGATTTTATCGCCATGGGAACTACCCCCGGATGCGGCCAAATTAAACGAGCCAGTATTATTTCAGCTGGGCAACCTGGATAAACCCGAAAAGTTGAATGCTACCCTTTTCAACCACAAGTTTATTCCGCAGTTTCTTGCGGCCCAAAAACATTTCAACAATAAAACGTCGTTGAATGCTACCGTGTATAAAATATCACCGCATGGTATTTATTTAAATTTGATTGGTGATAAACTCCAGGCAAAAATTCCTGTAAACAAAGCAATAGCGGATGAAGTAAAAGAAGGCGATAAAATAAAAGTCAATATCACTTATTTAAGCCTTGAAAAAATTGTTGTGGCGAAGTCCTGATAGTATTACGCGTTTGCATGTACAATTTTCACTGTTACCAGCAACTGACCAAGATGCCGCATGGTATGTTCTGCAGCGTGTACCATCAAACCCATAACGGTTGATGGGATTTGCGCCCGGCCAACGCTACGGGTTTCAAATAATTCGCCTGACGGAATATTTTTTATTCGTTCCAATGATTTATCTACCTGTTCATTAAACTGCTGCACATAATACTGAACATTGTGTTCTTTACCGGGGTTTTTATCTTCTGCAGCAAGCCGTTGCAGTTGTATTTCAGTAAGCATCTTACCATTTGCGTACGTAAATAACCTGTCAAGTACACCGGTCATATGTTGCAGGTGAAAACCTGCAGACGCAGCACCTGCCGGTCTTTGCCATAGCAATTCGTCTTTAAAGTTTGCCATCAGTTCATTTAATTCTTCACGCGCTTGTAATAATGCATGTGCTACCGGTTGCAACACGGGTAATATTCCGGGCAGCGGGCCACGCAACCACACTTCAGGTTTATTTATTGAAGACATACATTTAAAATGGATAACCTGTTTTTATGCTTTTTTGTTCAGTTGCGTTGAGTATTGGTGCAGGCACTACATTCTTTAGTGGTTTGATAGATTTAAGGTATGCGAAGATTTCTTTAAAATATTCATCTTTCACGTTTTTGTAAATGGCCAGGGCATTGGCAGCATTCTTTTGGCATCAAGCCCTTTTAATTTACCACGGCGAAATGCGTTGTCAAACTGATCTTCCTTCCGGTTACCAATACCGGTAGAATCTGAGGTAATATTCGCAGAAAAAAGATAATCCCAGTGTCCGGAAACCGCGGCCTGCATCCCATTAAATAATACCCACGGGTAAAAAAGGCAACACTATACAAAACGAAATCAATTAGAAGATTTCATGTCCGGGTAATGAATAGCCTGAACGTAGCTGTAACGTGCGGCAATTCGAGATGCTGTCATTAAAAAACCAATCGTCTTTCTGCACCTGGTTTGCTGGCATGGTTTTTCTTCAATTTTCCGAAAAAATAACCATGAAAAAACTTCAATTTCTTGCAACCGTTGCAGTAACAGTAATCGTTCTCTCATCTTGTGGCAATAATAACGCAGGTTCCTCATCCGGTACAGCCGACAGTTCAGCAAACGTAACAAAGCCACCAGATAACAATGACGCCACGAACCCGTCCTTAGCAGATACAGCTTATTCCAAAAACAATGCAGATACCCTGAAAAACGATTCTTCAAAAATGAAAAAGTAACCATTCAGCATTTTTCGCTGTCGTCCATGCAGGTTGTTACCGAATATAGCCTTCCGGATAATGAGCATCCTTCAAGCCTGTGCCGGGAGGCTTCTGATTGCCGGGCAAATAATAAGTAATGGGAATTGTTTTTGATAAAAGTAATTCCTGAAAAGCGAATACATGCCCCGGAGTAAAAGCCACAGAACGTATAACAAACATACCTGCAAAAGGTATACGTAATCCTGCATGCCAATCCATGTAGGATGATGAACGGAATGAAAACGCCAGAAAGAGGGATGATTATGAAAAACCAGGTGCGCCCAATATTGCAATATACCCGTTACCAAAAAAGCAACCAGCAGTTCAATTACAAAAGTCAGCTGCCGTACCATCCAAAAAATATTTTTGCAGGTTGTTGCGTAATAACCCCAAACAACTGGTTAAACAAATGGCTTACTGCAAAATAAATAAGGTCTGTGCGCCACGCTTCATGAAAATTTATTTTGATTACGGTTTTTAAGAAATACCAATTCAACCTCTACAAAATTAACAGCCAGCCATCAATAAAAGATCCAGCAGCATCACGCTAACCCAAGGTGCCAGGGCTGTTTTATCTGCAGCCTTTCCATGCGCAATAAAACAGATTGAAATGTAAAGCGTAAAAAACTGGCTTTAAACCGTATTATTGTTGTGCCAAAACACAAAGCCATATGAACATAGTAATTACCCATAAGCATATCTACCTACTGCTATTGATTCTTTTTACAGGCAACAGCGTATTTACACAACAGGGCCGGCAAACAATATTATTTAACGATAACTGGAAATTTTATAAAGGCGATACCACAAACGCAGATAAAGTTTCTTTCAATGATAAGGATTGGCGCCCAGTAAATCTTCCACACGACTGGAGTATTGAAGGACCCTTTAGTGACCAATGGGCCAGTGCTACCGCTTACCTGCCTGCTGGCATTGGCTGGTACCGCAAAACATTTGAACTTTTGCCCGCCATGCGCACAAGAAAGGTTTACATTTATTTTGATGGTGTATACAAAAACAGCGAAGTGTGGATTAATGGAAATTACCTTGGAAAAAGACCAAACGGCTTCACCCCTTTTCGCTATGAACTCACAAAATATTTACATCCTGCCGGGAAAAATATTATTGCTGTCAAAGCAGATCATACTGAATTTGCAGATTCAAGATGGTATACCGGTTCGGGTATTTATCGAAACGTTTATTTAATTGCTGCAAACGAACTAAACATTGACTTGTGGGGAGTGTCGTTTTCAACTCCATCCGTAACAGATGAAAAAGCAACAGCAAATATCGTAGTATCCCTGACCAATCATTCCAACATCGCCGCAGCAGTACAAGTAAAATGCACATTGCTTAACAAAGAAGGAAAATCTGTTTCTGCAGCGGAACAAACAATAAGAACGACTGCTGGTAAAAGTTTGGCAGCAAATATTAATTTATCTGTTATTAAACCCGCACGGTGGTCAGTTGCACATCCAGAATTATATACACTCACAACAGAAATTTACCAGGGGGGAAAAAAAATTGATGATGATGAACAGCAGGTTGGTTTCAGAAGTTTCAGGTTTGATAAAGACAAAGGATTTTTTTTAAATGAAGAAAACATAAAAATAAAAGGGGTGTGTATCCATGATGATGCCGGCGCGCTGGGTGTTGCGGTGCCAGAAGAAGTTTGGGAAAGAAGATTAACCATACTAAAAGAAGCAGGCTGTAATTCTGTACGCATGAGTCATAACCCACATGCAGATTACTTATACAATCTGTGTGATCGCATGGGCTTGTTGGTGATGGATGAAGCATTTGATGAATGGGAACTTGGCAAAAATAAATGGATCAAAGGCTGGAACGTTGGAACGCCCGGTCAGGACGGTTACCATGAATATTTTAAAGAATGGGGCGACCGTGATCTTGCAGACATGGTGCTGCGCGATCGCAACCATCCATCTATTATTTTGTGGAGCATTGGCAATGAAATTGATTACCCCAATGATCCTTACTCGCATGAAGTATTGAACACCGGAAACAATCCGCAGATTTATGGCAAAGGTTATTTGCCGAATCACCCGCCGGCAAGCAGGCTGGGTGAAATTGCCAAACATCTTGTACAAGTAGTGAAAAAAAATGATACTACACGCCCGGTAACTGCAGCATTGGCAGGCGTTGTAATGTCGAATGAAGCAGGCTATCCGGAAGCATTGGATATTGTGGGATATAATTACCAGGAATTTCGTTACGCGGATGATCACAAAAAATATCCGGATCGTATTATTTATGGCAGTGAAAATGGATTGAACCTGGATGCATGGACCGCAGTGTCGGACAATGAATATATTTCTGCGCAATATTTATGGACAGGCATCGATTACCTCGGAGAAGCGCGCCAGTGGCCGTCAAGAAGTTCTGAGGCAGGGTTAATTGATCTCGCAGGTTTTAAAAAACCAGGATTTTATTTCAGGCAAAGTCTCTGGAGCGATCAGCCAATGATCTACATCGGCACATCTGTTATTGCAGTGAACAGTAACAACAGGAGAAGCGGCAGAAACGCAGCACCAGTATGGAACTATGCACAAGGTGATAGTGTACGTGTGACCTGTTTTACAAATTGCGACGAAGCTGAATTATTTTTAAATGGCCAGTCGCTGGGTAAAAGAACATTAGCAGGGGCAAAAGACAAAACGCTATTGTGGAATATTACTTATCAACCGGGTGAGCTGATTGTAAAAGGATACAAAAAAGGAGACGAAGTAAGCCATTGCGCATTAAAAACAGCGGATGAACACTATGCAATCAAAGCAACTTCAGATAAATCTTCTTTTGATAAAAGCAAAAAGCAATTGGCTCAAATTGAAATTAATATCGTTGATAAAAATGGAACATTGGTATACAAGGCAGAAAATGACATTACTGTCAGCGTAGAAGGGCCTGCAACATTGCTGGGCATTGAAAGTGGAAGCGCGGTAAGCCATGAAGATTATACATCCAATAAACATAAAACATGGCACGGCAAACTATTGGCGTATGTGCAATCAACACAAAAACCCGGGCCGGTTCGTATTCGGATTTCATCACCAGGATTGAAAGATCAGCTTATAGAATTGTAGTGATTTGCAACGCAGGTAATATTATTTTGAGGCGAATAAAAATTACTGCACTGTATAATCTGCTTCGGCCACTGCAACCGTATTGCTTGAAACAGTAGCTGTTTTCACCGTGCTGCCGTTTACAAGAATATTAACTGTACAGGTTGTTGTTACAGAACTAAACGGGCTTTTAGAGGAAGCTTGTATGGATGCGCTAAAAGGCTTTTGAGGATTGACCACATCAAATGTCCAGCTGCTGTTGGCATCTGCTACAGTTTTAGTGCCGGCAGCGTTGGTATAATTTATTTCTATACTGGATGAATTGGTAGTGATAACCTGGTATTCAATTGTAGTAGTGCTGTCAGAACTACTTTTTTTACAGGCAGTAAAAAAAAGAAAAACAACCAGGAGCACAGCAAGCGATCGTATCATAAAAAATTTTTTAAGCATCCGGCAAGATAGCGTGTTTGCATAATCCTGCAATTCATCTAACCAAAATTAATATTTTAACATAGCCTATTCATGCAACAAGTCATTATGATCGCAATAAAACTGCCTCCGTTGTTCAATTTATGCTATTTTTAGCGCTCTAAAAAAACAGTATGTCTAAAACGAAAATTACAGTTAATAATAATGGTTCGCTGAGAGTAGAAGGTGATTTTGAAGTTATTGATAAAACCGGGAAACAGTATGGTTTGCAGGGAAGGGAAATTGTTTCATTTTGCCGTTGCGGTCTTTCTAAAAACAAACCTTTTTGCGATGGTTCTCACAATGGTCATTTTGAACACCTTGCTGAGGCATTCGACTTACCTCCAAAAAAATAAATGTTTGTCTGAATTTGGATTGGGTGGATTGCAGGGTTAAAAACACAAGAATTTGTTTTTATTTTTTCTTTGCCGTCTTCCTTTTTTTTGCTGTCTTTGCCTGCCCAACTTCGTCATTCTGGCGGGCGTAAACCTGTCTGAATTTGGATTTGCCGGATGATTGGATTGATGGATTGGAAATGTCGTAAATTATTCTTTGCTTCTTCGCCGTCTTTGCGTGAAATCGTTTTCGGGTTTTCGGCTGAAATCCTGCTAAACATTGGGCGCTAGCCAGGAGTCGCTGGATGTAATATTTCCATCCATCCATGTCCACTGTATTTTCTGGTACGTAAATTCAATCTCTTCGTATTCTTTAAGTTTCATTAAATCCGGTAACCGGTTATTTGGCATGGTAAATCTAATATCGGCAATATTTGCATTGGTGAGTATTACTGTATAATCTTGTTTTTGAATGCCGTTAATATCAAGCGCATAAAATTGCAATTTCCATTGTGTTATATTTTCATTGGTTACCATTGCCTGGTATAATAATGGGGTCGATTTGTCCAGTTCTTTTGTTATTGTAAAAGGTCGGTGTATCCGTTTGCCCGTAGGCAGTCCGGATATTGCATCGCGGGGAGATAGTATTTCATG
>JBDUAY010000098.1:0-15566 GCA_040004415.1 Bacteroidota bacterium
GTGAACGATAAATTGCCTGCGCGTATCTGTTTACAGGTACTCAACACTTAATAATTTGGGTTTTGTTTGATTACGCCTTTGCTTTCATCAATAATCTGTTGTGGTATGGGCATATAATAATTTTTTGGCCTGGCAAACACCCTGGCTGGCACCACCACAGCGCTAAAATATGGTCCCAGTGGTGAAGCCAGTTTTGGTTTGTTGAAGATGGTGTCGACGTTGATAATTTTATCTTTGTCCCAGCGCAGCAGATCCTGGTAACGGGAATTTTCACCTCCCAATTCTACCCGGCGTTCATGTATTAACTCTTTCATTGCGGCATTTACGATGGTCGAAAGACCGGCTCTTTTGCGAAGTGCATTGATTTCTGCATCCCCGTTACCGGTTCCGTTCATTCTTATTTTTGCTTCCGCCACCATGAGGTACACATCGGCAGTACGTAAAATCGGTTGTTTTAAATCAAAGTCAATTCCACCAGTGCCACTGGGTAAAAAAGAGGTGTACTTTGCCAGGCAATAGCCGGTAGTGGTCATGCTCGCCAATAGTCTGCCCGTGAGCTGTCCGGCCATGCCGGTAAACATCTGATAAGCATCTGCGGAGCTTATGGCTACAACATTGTTTTGATTTGGCACCGAGTCGCCGATAGAAAGCAACGTGGCGCGTTTGCGAATGGTATCACTCTTTTCAAATTCGTCGGCAAAGTTTTGCGTAGGATGGTGAAATCCCCATCCCTGCCAGGACCGTGGTGTGAAATACTGCGAGATGGCAGATGCAGGGACGTTGGGTGTGGTTTGATCCTTGCTCCAGACAGCAAAAAGAATTTCACTGTTGCTTTCCTGTAACCCCAGCGTAAAATTATCAGTGTACCGGGGGGCCAGGGCATATTTGGCGTTATTTATTACCTGACTGCCGGTTTGTATTACCTGTGCGAAATTGTTCTCAAACAAATACAATTTGCAAAGCAGGCCGAACGCAGCACCCTTACTTACCCGGCCCTTGTCATCATCAACATAAGATTCCGGCAATAAGCTGGCAGCCTTTGTTAAATCGGCTTCAACTTGTTTTCTGACTGAATCAATGGAAGCTTTGGCAACATTGTAATTTCCTGTCTTTACATTGTTTTCCAGAATGAGCGGTACTTCTCCATATATTTTACTGAGCTCGAAATAAGCATGTGCCCTCAAAAAATAGGCTTCTCCCAGGGAACGGCTTTTAATGGCGGCATCAATATCGGTCACTCCCGGAATATAAATAATGGCATTGTTGGCCCGTTGAATCTGTTCATATGCGAATGGCCAGGTTACATATATCAGTTGAAGGGTGGGATCGATATTAAAACGTTCGATAGCTTTAAAGTCAGGATGATCGCCATCCACGCTGATGTCGTCTGACTGATCATCATAAACATACAGATTATGGCCCACCCAATCTTCTGTTGTAAGGACATTGTAGATGCCGTTCACACCTGCAATGACGTCGGCCTGGTTACGCCAGAAGTTAGTAGTTGTATACTGACCTGTAAGAGTCTGATCAAGGGGTTTTTTATTGCAGTTGCTGGTTAGAGTGACGATTAATAACAGTTTATACAGTATATATCTTTTATTCTTCATATCAGTAGGTGCTAGGAATTAAAAATTAACGGTTGCGCCGAATGTAAAAGTTCTTGCCTGCGGATACTGGGCCACGTCAACGCCCCTTTGCAGGTTTCCGCTGCCCGTGGTGTTGTAGCCGAGTTCAGGGGTATATCCCTGGTATTTTGTGATATAAAAAACATTGTAGGAACTGACGTACAAACGGATATCAGGCAGGCGGAAAGTGCTGAACGTTTTTTTAGTTAAAGTGTATCCGATGGCAATGCTCTTTAAAGAAAGGTAGGCGCCATTTTGAATCCACAGATCAGAAGAACGGTAGTTGTCATTGGCGTTGATGCGCGTGAGCCTGGGAACACTATTGCTTGTTCCGGGACCGTGCCACCTGTTTTTCTGGTCTTCATACCAGTTGAAAACTTCGGTTGCATCAAGCCCTGCCAGCCGGTCCGCATTGTACAACTGCACGCCCATAACGCCTGCAAAATTAAAGCTGAAATCAAGATTCTTAAAGTTGCCGGAACCATGAACACCATATACAAAAAGAGGATTGGGGTTACCGAGCCTGACCCTGTCGTTGGCGTCAATAATACCATCTCCGTTGATATCGACGTATTTGACATCGCCGGGTAAAATATTTGCTTTGTTGGGGTCGTTGGCGATGTTGGCCGATTTGCTGATTTCATCCTGTGTCTGGTACAAGCCCGCGGTCTTGAACCCATAAAAGGAAGCGATAGGCTGACCTTCGTAGGTGCGCGAAATATCTGCATTCTCTCTGCCATATGGAGTCGAGCCCAGGTAGGTAGCATTGCCATAGAGCCGGGTCACCTTATTGCGCAGGAAAGATCCGTTTACACCGAAAGAATAATTCAGGTTACCGGTTTTATTCTGATAATTCAGTTCCACTTCAACACCGTGATTGTTCAGTTTGCCTATGTTTACATTGGGCAGGTTGATATTGCCCGGATCGTCCGGAAGGTTCCGCTGGGCACCAAAGGTTTCTACCAGTTGCGCCAATACCAGCATATCAGTGGTGTTCTTGTTGAAATAAGTGATGGTACCCGTCACGTGGTTCCTCAAAGTCGCGAATTCCAGGCTGATATTGGTCATCACTGCTTTTTCCCAAGTGATATTTGGATTGGAAAGGCTGTTTACATAAGCGCCGTTCTGATTAACGGTGCCGGTTCCGAAATTGTAAGAGTAGCCACCACCACCCAGACCACCGCCGCCACCCAGTCCAATGACACTCAAGTACTGAAAGTCACCGATATTCTGGTTACCCAATTGTCCCCATCCGCCGGTTAATTTCAGGGAATTGAAGGCTTTTACGTTTTGCTGGAAAAATTTTTCATCAGAGATACGCCAGCCGGCAGAGAAGGCAGGAAAATAGCCCCAGCGTTTGCCGGGTGCAAATTTGCTTGACCCATCGGCGCGCATGGTTCCGGTAAAAAGATATTTGCCTTTGTAGGAATAATTGCCACGGACAAACACCGATTGCAGTCCTGCAGCCGGGCTATTGTAACCGTAGTTACCTACGGAAGCACTGTTGCCAAGATTTAACACCTGCTGATCGACATTAGTATCTGAAAAGCCGGAACGGTTTGCACCAAATGTATTGCCACTAAAAACCTGTGAGGTATACCCGCCGGTAAAAACCAATGCATGGCCGCTGTTAAATGATTTGTTGTAAGTCAGGTAATACTCTTCCAGAAAGGATTTGCTTCTCGCAAAATTCTGACCAAGGGAAGAAATCGACGGACCCCTTGTTTGTGTGGGCGTTGCCACCGAGAATCCAAAACCTTCTCCGATCGATTGGTCAAAACCATAATTTGCACGGATTTTAAGTCCCTTTATAATTTCCAGTTCAGCGAATCCATTGATCAGTATTTTATCGGATTTATTGTATCCGGTGTTTTCGGTAAGGGTAGTTACCGGATTATTAATATCTCCCAATTGATTGTCCGCCTGCGAAGTTCCCCAGGTGCCGCCCGGGTTACGGACAGGTATTGCCGGATTAAATCTAATCGCACTCCATACCAGGCCTGTTTGTGTGGATTTGGTATCTGGTGCGTTACCGGTACTGCTTGAATAATTAATGTTTTCGCCAATTCTTAAGCGGCTTCCGATTTTATGTTCAGAATTGATCCGGAAATTATACCTTTTATAAAAAGAGTTAATGATGATACCCTTTTCATTGTAGTAGTTACCTGAAAAACTATAGGAGGAATTGGCATTTCCCCCGCGCACGGCCACATCCGCATTTTGAATATTGCCGGTTTTAAAAATAGCTTTTTGCCAATCAGTTCTTTGCACAGAATAATAAGGATCTGTCCAGATACCTGGTACGGGTACATTATCGTTGGTATAGGCTTCCTGTTTCAGCTTCGCCAAATCGGGGGCGGAAAGCATCTTCAGGTATTTGATTGCATGATTGCTGCCAGTATAAAGATTGACAGTTGTTCTTACCTGGTCACTGTAGTTCCCTTTCCTGGTAGTAATAAGTACCACTCCATTGGCTGCCCTTGAGCCGTATATGGCAGATGAAGATGCATCTTTAAGAATTTCAATAGAAGCAATATCATTGGGACTAATATCATTGATTTGTCCCGAAGGCACGCCGTCGATAACTATCAGCGGGTCTGAATTATTGACGGTGCCTGTGCCCCTGATACGAATCGCGGGAACACTGCCGGGTGAACCATCATCACGAACGATATCTACACCGGCGGCCCGTCCCTGTAATGCTGCAGCAGCATTGCTGACCGGCAGATTTTTAAAATCATCTCCTTTGACACTGCTTACAGTGCCGGTCAAATCTCTTTTTCTCTGTGTTCCGTAACCGATAACGACTGCGTCGGCCAATGCAGTAGAGGCTTCAGTGAGTGTTATATTGTAAAATGTTTCCATTGTTACTGTTGTTTCTTTGCCGGCATATCCAATGTTGGACACCAGCAGAATATCACCTGCTTCTGCTTTTATAGAAAAGCTTCCGTCGCTGGTAGTCGCAGTTGCGAGCTTTTTATTTTTCAGCGAAACAGTGGCGCCGGGTAGAGGCTTGCCCTTAGCATCGGTGACTATTCCTCTTATTTCTTTGGGAGGTGCTGTCAGGGAGGACGCTGTCTGGTAATTATCTTCTTTTTTTTTAGGCTGCAGTACAATTACATTCCCGCGGAACACCCAGGCGAGTGGTTTGTCTTTCAGTGCAGCCGCCAAGACGGAATCCACTGTTGATTGCGGTAAATGAATACTAACTTTTTCCTGGTCGTTTAATTGTGAAGAGTTATAAAATAACCGCATACCCGTTTGCTCTGTTATTTTTTTAAACACCTGCTGAATACTCAGCTGATCTACTGCAATTGATACATGAACATTGCCTGCATTTTCTGCCTGGGCGTAAGTGCAGAAACAGGTAGAAAGAATGGTGACAGTGAATACACACTGCAGCAGTTGAAGTTTTGTTTTGATTCGCATGGCGATGAGCAATTTTTTTCGGTTATGATGAGCAGGTCAGTATACAGACAATATTTTTGCTGACCCGGGTGATTGAAGGGTAATTTTTTTATTTACTTACTGATTTGAGGAATAATATTACTTTAGTATAAGGTTTTTGAATAAACTAGCTGCCGTCGCCATTCATTTTGTTCAAAATGTTTTTTAAAATCTCCTCTCATGAAGAAGGAAGATGAACTGATACTGCTCGACCGGTTAAAAGCCGGTGACCAGGGTGCGTTTAAAATTATTTTTGAACGTTACTTTAAATTGCTGTTTGTGCTCGCCTGCGCAAAATTAAAATCAGAACAGGAAGCTGAAGATTTGGTCCAGGAATTATTTATTGAGTTCTGGGAGAAGAAAAAATTTCTGTTTGTTCGGCAATCCATCAAATATTATTTGTTTCAGTCAGTACGCAACCGTTGTTTGAACAGGCTTGATCGCAACAAAGTAAGAAAAAGGCACACCGATAATTATATCGTTAACCAGCCAGCTGAATATCTTCCTTCCGGCAGAATGGAAAATAAAGAATTGCAATCACAGTTTGAGCGGGCCATTGCCAGCATCCCCCCGGAATCTGCCAAAGTCTTTGTACTGATGCATGTAAAAGAATTAAAAAGAAAAGAAGTCGCCAGGATTCTTGGCATCAGTGAAAATACCGTTAAGACACAATCTGCCAGGGCTTTGCAGTACCTGAGAAGGCTATTAATTAATTTTAAACATGGATAACCCGCCCGCACGAAAAAACTGTCTATACTATAGCTATGGAATATACACCGGAAGAAATACAGATGATGATTTATGATAAAATCGCCGGGACCTTACCTGAACAGGATGATGCATTTTTAATGCGTTTGGTGGAACAGGACCGAACCGCTGCCGAACTATGGAATAAAATAAATGATGATGTAGCCATTACGGGTGGTTCTTTTCATTCACAGCAATTGTCTGAAGCGCAGGACAGGGTGTGGGAAAAAGTACAGCAGGACGTGACAGGCGGGACTGATAACAGCACGCAGGTTGCAGGCGGCAATGGTATTATTAAATCCCGTGGCTTTATAGTAGCTAAACGTATCGCTGTTGCTGCCGTTGTACTATCGCTAATAGCGGGGGCTTATGTTACAATAGTGCGCAAAGGGACGACAGTGTCCCGCTTGCCAAGGCAGGAATCGTCAGGGAGACGTTCTATTGAACTGACATTGGCCAACGGACAAATCCTTCGTCTTTCAGACAGTAGTGTCAACAGTAGTATACAGGCAGGTGGCGTACAGATGCAGAATACCAATAAAACTTTTTCGTTTAACGATGGGGGTAAGGAAAAATCAGAAATTAATTCAATCACGGTTCCAGCCGGTATGGATTACAAAATTATTCTGGCCGATGGAAGTAATGTCTGGCTTAACGCTGAAACCAAAATTGATTTTCCATTTTCTTTTACCGGCAATACGCGTGAGGTTACATTAAATGGCGAAGCGTACCTGCAGGTCGCCCATGATGCAACCAAACCTTTTATTGTACACCTTCACAATAGCTCGGTGCAAGTGGTGGGTACGGAGTTCAATATTAATTCATATGATTCCGGTATTGTAATCGTATCGCTGGTAAAGGGTGCTGTCAAAATGAAAAGTGCTGGAGGAGAGCTGGCTATCAGACCAGGCATCGAAGGAAAACTGGAAGCTTCCGGAAATATTTCCCTGGGGCCGTTTGATCAAAATGAAGTGTTGAGCTGGATGCAAGGCATTCATATTTTTCATGATGCCACCATGTCTGAAATCGGTACCCTGATACCAAGATGGTTCGGTGTGCAGGTTGTCATTGATAATGCGAAAGTGCGCAATGAACGGTTTTCTGGTTTTATCGACCGTAATAAACCGGTGAGTTTTTTTTTGGATAACCTTAAATCAACAAAAGCGGCTGATTATTATTTCTCCGGCGGGGTACTTCACCTGAAATGATTGTAAAAACATTGCTGACAGGTGAGTACAGGATGGAGTAAAGACTTTGTATTTGTTTATTTGTAAGCGTTTATCATTAGGCTTTGAATTGTTTTTTCTACTAAGATTGACTTGTTTGTATGCTAACTGACGAAAAATATGAGGAAAGGAAACTTGTGCTCCTTTTATCCGAAGGGAGTGAATATGCTTTCCAACTAATCTTTGACCGGCACCGGAACAGGGTTTTTAAACTTGCGATGCTGTATGTAAAATCTCCGGCCATTGCAGAAGATATTGTGCAGGATGTTTTTCTGAAACTCTGGTTTCAACGATGCAATCTGAATTCGGTGATCAATCTGGATTCCTGGATTTATACCTTAACCAAAAATCATACACTCAACCACCTCAAAAAGCTGTCGCATGAATGGAATGCGAGGGGTAAATGGGCTGAACAAAATATTCATGCTGGCGAAGGGGCTGATTATAAAGTGAGGAGTGAACAATACAACCAGGTATTATTACAAGCGATTGCCCAGTTGACCCACCAGCAACAAAATGTGTACAGGCTGGCAAAGGAAAGCGGACTTTCTTACGACGCTATTGCCCAGCAATTGTCTCTATCTCCGCTTACCGTAAAAACGCATATGGCAAATGCACTGAGCTCCATCAGAAATTTTCTCAGTTCGCACAACAATCATATCATCCTATTTATTTTTTTATTTATTTTTTGATTTTATCTACTCCGGGTACTTCTTTCGGTTGTCTTCATTACAGAACAATGCCGCGAAGGCGACAATAAACATTGTTAAACCGGTTGCATGGAAAATTCGGAAAGGTTTTTACTGCTTTTAGATAAATATACATCCAATACAATCGATATAATTGAACATGACGAATTGTTCACGCTGCTTTCTTCCGGGCAGTTTGATGAGTTATGGCATAGCCATTTTCAACACCATCAACAAAGGGAAAACCTGCCAGGAACAGATATCGCACCGGAAAGGGCACAGGAAATTTTATGGAAGATTTTGAATTCCGAACAGCAAACATCTCAAATCATTCCAAAGTCTTCTTATACACCGAACAGGTGGATTTGGGCGTCCGCTGCAATGGTTGCAGGTCTGGTAGTTCTTGTGTATTGGTGGATGCAAAGTGGGAATGCGGAAAATAAAACTGTGTTTGCAGAAAATTTTACAAAAAACATGATTGAAAAGGTCAATCATTCAGACCATCCGGTGAGAATTGAAATGGAAGACAGCAGTTTTCTCACATTGCAACCGGGCTCAAAAATTAATTTTCCCCGGCATTTTCTTGCTGACAAAAGGGAAGTGTATATGACTGGTGAAGTTTTTTTTGAAATAAGTAAACAGCACAGCAGGCCTTTTTTTGTTTACAACAATAATATTGTTACACAGGTGTTGGGCACGAAGTTCAATGTGAAAATGGATTTAGAAAAAAAACTGGTGGAAGTGGCAGTTGTATCGGGCAGGGTGCAGGTTTCTGAAAACAGTAAGACAGTAAACTCAGGCGATAAAAAAGTGAAGGCCGTTATTTTACTTCCCAATCAACGTGTTATTTATAAGGAAGAGGAACAGCAATTCAACACTTTACTGGTTACGAATCCTTTGCCGGTAGAGGAAGAAATGGCAAAGAAAGTGTTGTCGCCTCAAATTTTTGTTTTTGATGATACACCGCTGTCAAAAGTGCTGGAAACAATAGAGAAGACGTACAAGATTGAAATTATTGCGCAGAACGATGCGATCTACAATTGCCTTTTTACGGGCGACCTCAATAAATATGAACTATACACCAAACTCGATGTCATTTGTCAATCTGTCAAAGCTTCTTATGAAATAAACGGGACAAAAATCTTAATTAAAGGACAGGGATGTAACTGAATTTTTAACCAAACTAACGCCATATGAACAGAGACTGTTTCTGCACTTAAACCAGCGAAAGAGAAGCCAGCAATGTGGGGCATTGCCAGCTTCTGGAACTTTTGCAAATTCCGCATTTTGCCACGTCATTACCTAACGAACAAAACTTGTTTAAAATTATGAAAAAAAAGCAACTTGTTGCTAAAATACTAACTGCAATGAGAATAACGATTATTCAACTGGCCCTTGCCACTGCACTTAGTTCTTCCCTGTATGCAGGCACGCTGTCTGCCCAGGAATTACTGGATAAACCTGTTACTATTTCCGTAGACAACCTTGCCATCCGTAAAGTGATTGGTAAACTACAAAAGCAAACGGGTATTGAATTTATTTACAGTACCAGTGTTATAGAAGCTGAACGAAAAATTTCCTGTAACTCCACCGATATGAAACTGGGTCAGTTCCTGCAGGAGTTTTTAAATCCGGTGGGAATAGGTTATAAAATCATCGAAAAACAAATATTGCTAATACCATTGAACAAAGCCGTTACCAATCCTGCGGCTGAGTCAATGCGTGTTACGGAAAACACTGAACAAGCGTTGGTTCAAACTGTCAGCGGTACGGTCACCAATAACAAAAAAGAGCCGCTGGCTGGTGTCAGCATTACCATAAAAGGTACCACAACAGGTACAATGACCAATGAGAATGGTTATTTCAAATTAATAGTACCCGGGCCCGGCAGTGTTTTAATCATTAGTTATACAGGCTTTGCCAATCAGGAAATTGAAGTAGGCAATAAAAGCAGTTTACAAATTGGGCTGACAGCGCTGGATGCTAAAATGGATGAAGTAATCGTAGTGGGTTACGGTACACAGAAAAAAGTAAACCTGACTGGTTCTGTTTCTGCGATTTCCGGGAACGAGCTGGTGAAACGTCCGGTTACCAATGTAGCCAATTTGCTGCAGGGAAAAGTAAGCGGACTGCAGGTTGTTCAGAATTCGGGTGAACCCGGCAATGACAATCCTGTGTTACGCATCAGGGGACTGGGAACATTCAGTAGTGCAGGCAGTGATCCACTGGTGTTGGTCAATGGTGTGCAGGGAACTTTAAGCGGACTGAGCCCAGATGACATAGAAACAGTATCGGTGCTCAAAGACGCGGCATCTGCTGCTATTTATGGTGCAAGGGCCGCCAACGGCGTAATACTCGTAACCACCAAGCAGGGAAAATCAGGTGCTTTGAATCTCGAATACAGTGGCAACTACCAGGTTCAGCAACCGACGAGGATGCCAAAGTTTGTGACCAATTCCGCTGATTTTATGACGGATTGGAATTTGGCAAATGAACGCGCCAATGATGTCCATTATTTTTCTGATGCGGAAATCAATGCTTTTCGCACCTCGACCGATAAGGTTAAATACCCCAATTTTAACTGGATAGATTACATGCTGCACAACGGCACTGAGCAGAATCATCATTTATCAATGAACGGCGGCAGCGATAAAACGAGTTTCAATTTTTCAGTAGGTTACCTGGATCAGGATGGCCTGAATAAAGCTTTCAATTTTAAGCGTTACAATATGATGCTTAATATGACTTCCAAACTTAACAGTGTTGTCACATTTGGTACCAATATCACTTCTAATTACCAGGACCGTGTGGAACCTGTTATGGGCAGTAACGAGTTTATGTTGCTTGTGTATACTGCTGGCCCCAATTACCTGCCTAAATTAAGTGATGGCAGTGGTCGCTGGACTTGGCGATACAACAATGCAGCCTGGCACAACAGAAATCCGGAACAGGCATTGACTTACGGTAACATCCGCCACAAAGTATATTCGGTGGCTGCGCAATCATATATTGATCTTAAGCTGACCAAAGATCTTGTTTTCGAAGTAAAAGGTGCTGTTAATTATGATGACAACTTTGACAAATCAAACGAACATAATGTCGCATCTTATTTCTATTCTGACAATTCGTTGGCAGCGCTCGCCACCGGCTATAATGTCGGGGTCTCAGACAATGATTCGCGCAATATACTGACAACACTTTATTCAACGCTTAATTATACCAAAACGTTTGCTTCGAAACACAACCTTCGCGTATTGGCAGGGTACAGTCAGGAAGCAAATAATTACCGTTACCTGCAGGGACACAAGACAACGTTCCCATCGACAACCCTGGGTGAAATCAACGCAGGCTCTTCCAATGGTCAGTATGTAAATGGCAATTCACAGGACTGGGCCATCCGTTCTTATTTTGGCCGTTTGAATTATGATTTCGAAGGTAAGTATCTGCTTGAAGTAAACTCCCGTTACGATGGTTCATCCAGAATCGCGGAAGATCACCGCTGGGGTTTATTCCCTTCTGTATCCGCTGGCTGGAGATTATCAAAAGAGAAATTCATGCAAAAGTATTCCTGGCTTGACGAGTTGAAAGTTAGGGGGTCATGGGGGAAACTGGGCAACCAGAATATAGGCCTATATCCATACCAGGATATTCTGTCAATTAATTCTTATGCTTTTTCATCAGATGTCAGCCAGGGCGCTTCTGTAACAAGGCTAACCGACAAGAACATCAAATGGGAAACCACGGGTGTGACTGATTTTGGTGTCGATTTCAGCATGAAAAACGGCCTGTTTTCAATCACCGCAGACTGGTATAACAAAGTGACAAATGATATACTGTATGGAATAAATATTCCTGCCAGTATCGGGCTTGCTTCACCTACTGTTAACTATGCAAAAATGAAAAATACCGGCTTTGAATTTGAGGCCGGTCATAAAAATACCATTGGTGCGCTGACCTATAGTGTGAGCGTAAATTTCAGCACCTACAAGAATACGGTTGTCAGGGTAAATACACCTACCTATGGAACAACCACCATTCAGGAGGGCCTTCCCTGGAATTCATATTACCTCACCGAGTGGACAGGGATTTTCCAGTCACAGGAGGAAATTGATAAATCACCAAAGCAACCTTATAACCCCAAGCCAGGCGACCTGAAATTCAAAGATCAAAATGGGGACGGTGTTATTGATGCAAAAGATAGGGTTGTGGTAGGGGGAGCATTTCCGGCGTATTATTATGGGGGATCGATTAATCTTTCCTGGAAAAATTTTGATTTGAGTAGTTTCTTTCAGGGGGTTCAGGGTCAAAAATTTTATGTAAACGGTTGGGGTATTGACCCTTTTATCCAGGGTAATGCGCCCACCATTGATTTCGCCAGCAAAGCATGGACACCGAAGAATAAATCCAATACAACGCCTGCGATGTATCGCGATGGTTATGGACCTGTAACCGGTACTGCGTCCACCTATTATTTAAAGGATGCTTCTTATTTCAGGCTTAAAAACCTGACCATAGGTTACAATTTTGCGAAAGGCATTTACAAAAGACTCGGTATGAAAAGCATGCGGATATATTTTTCCGGAGACAACCTGCTTACCAAAACAAAATATCCTGGCGCTGATCCGGAAAGAACAGGCAGTGGAAGATTTCAGACCTATCCACAGTTAAGAATTTTTGCTGCAGGTGTCAATGTAAAATTTTAAAAAAACTGATTAACAATGAAAAAGATAATTATAATCATTACGGGTACTTGTTTAATACTGGCATCCTGTAGTAAGAAATTTCTTGATAAGGCGCCCCAGGATCAATTGTCGAGTGAAAACTTCTGGCAATCGGAATCTGATGTCCAGATGGGACTGACAGGTGTTTATAATGTGATGACAGATCATTCTACGTTTAACCATGGACGTATGCAGTGGGATGGTTTTTCTGACATCGGTTATCTTAAAGGAGGTCAGAATATCGGCCAGGGAATTATAGAAGCAACCACCGGTGGGCTGGTTTCAAGTATCTACAACGATTGTTATGTTGGTATTTCCAGGTGTAATATTTTTCTGGCTAATGCTGATAAGCCACAGATGAATGAAGCCAACCGGACAAAATACAAGGCCGAAGTTTATTTCCTGCGGGCAAGCTTTTATTTCACACTGACAGAATTTTATGGTGGTGTCCCACTTTACACAACACCAGTCACCGTTGATGAATCCAAGGTTAAACAAAGCACCAAGGATGTTGTCGTTGCGCAGATCCTCAAAGATCTTGAAGCAGCCATTGCAGGTCTTGCTGATAATGCTTATACTGGACACGCAGTAAAAGGTTCTGCACTGGCGCTGAAAGCACAGGTGCTCATGCACAATCAAAAATGGACGGAAGCGGCAGCGGCTGCCAACCTGATAATCAGCTCGGGCAAATTCAGTTTGTATTCAGATTTTAAAAATTTGTTTTTAAAACCTGCGCAGGATAACAATCCTGAAATCATTTTCTCGGTACGGTTTCGCAATCCGGACAACAGTACGCCGACTACCAGTGATATGAATCCGGATTTGATCGGCGCCCACGCGCATACGCTGACGCCCATTCAGAATTATATCGACATGTTTGAATGCACTGATGGATTGCCGATTACGCAATCGCCTTTGTATGATCCGCAAAATCAGTTTAAGAACCGTGACCCCCGTATGAAATTTACTGTTTCTGATTCAGCACTTTGGAATAGTTATGCAGCAGGCAAAGGTGAGACAGGCGAAAGCTGGCCCGACAAGTATTCCTGTGAAAAATACGTAAACTGGGCCAATGCGCCTTATTCCTGGGCAACGAAAAGCGATCAGGACTACGTCATTTTCAGGTATTCACAAGTTTTATTAATGTATGCAGAATCTCAGAATGAAGCAGCAGGACCTGATCAAAGCGTTTATAATGCAATCAATGCAATCAGGACCCGTGTCGGAATGCCCAACCTTCCTGCAGGATTGGATAAGGCTGGAATGAGAACAAGGATCAGAACAGAAAGAGCAGTTGAACTGGGCATGGAAGGTTTGCGCTACTGGGATATTAAAAGATGGAAAACAGCAGAAACAGTCATTCCTACTATTGTTGACCCGGGTGGATTCCGCCGCGCGTTTGATCCCAGTAAGAATTATTTGTTTCCGTTCGCCCAAGGTGAAAGGGACGTTAACCCCAACCTGGTGCAGAATCCGGGTTACTAATGAGGTACAGGGCAGAAAGCAAGGAAAAAAAATTGTGAAAAACCACACCATATGTCTTTGTTGTGCTATTAAATAATATATCCGGCAACCACAGGAACCATGTGCTGGTTGCCGGATTTATTTCTTTTGTCCAGATTGTGCTGCTGCCATGTTTTTTAAAAGGCAATCAGCCCTGGGATTCGTTTACCGCGCGCAATGCCAGCGGTAGGATCTATGAATTGGATGTTAAAGGATATTATCAAATAATTTATGAACATGAACAGGTTAAATGAAAAAATTCTATTGCTGGTTTTATTTTTTGTAATGGCAATTCAGTTGAATGCACAAAAAGATGCAGACAAACCAAAAAAAGCAGACGACCCGGCGAAAATTTTCCTGCATCCGCCTGAGAGCGCAAAGCCAGGGGTGTTGTGGATGTGGATGGGTTCAAATTTAAGTAAGGCGGGCATCACAAAGGATCTGGAAGCCTTAAAAAAAGAAGGTTTCAACAGGACTACCATGTTTAGTCTGGCTGATGTTACAACGCCCTGGGCTGGTCAAATTGGTAAGAGCCCTACACCAGAGATCGTTTCGTGGACGGAGCCATGGTGGAAAATGGTACGGTTTGCAGCGGAAGAATCCAAACGTCTTGGAATGGATTTTGGGATGTACAATGGTGCCGGATATGAATCCAGCGGCGGTGTCTGGATAACCCCGGAACTATCTATGCAGGAAATTTGCTGGTCTGAGGTTAGCGTTGAGGGAAACAAACAAATTAGTGTTGCACTGGACCGCCCAACAGTTCCTTTGAAAGGCCACACCCCTTACCCTGTGTACAATGAAGAGACACAAAAGGTGGAAATCCCTGAAATTGCTGCCCGCAAAACTTTTTATAAAGACATTGCGGTAATTGCAGTGCCGGCCAAAGGCGTCATTGCGAAAAAAGATATACTAGACCTGACCAAGAATATGCAACCAGATGGTCAACTGCAATGGAACGCACCTGCGGGCGCGTGGACGGTGTATCGTTTTGGTCATACCACATCAGGTACACTGATTCAGCCGGCACAATGGAAAGCTACGGGATTGGAGTGTGATAAGATGAATGCAGAGGCCATTGGTTTTCACATGGATCATATTATCGGAGAAATTCAAAAGCACCTTGGTGACCTCATTGGTACAGGGTTTACCCATGTACATTTTGACAGCTACGAAGCGGGAGATCCAACATGGACCGCGAAAATGCCCGAAGAGTTCCAGGCCAGGAGAGGATATGATATTCTCCCTTTTCTGCCTGTTTTTGCCGGTCGGAATGTCGGCAGCACGCAAGATTCGTTGCAGTTCAGGAAAGATTTTAATGCAACAATAAAAGATTTACACAGGGATATTTATTTCAAAACGATTGCTGACAGACTTAAAGCTGCCAACCTTGGTTTTTTGTGTGAACCCTACGGAGGACCCTGGCGGCAGGAAGAAATTATGCCGCTGGTGGGAAGTGTGATGACAGAATTCTGGACGCACGAAGGAAAATTCTCACCTTATGAACTCAAACCAACAGTTGAGGCTTTGCGAAAATCAGGTCAGAACCTGATTGAAGCGGAAGCCTTCACAGGCGACCCTGCAGATAGCAAATGGGACGAAACT
>JBDUAY010000461.1:0-4586 GCA_040004415.1 Bacteroidota bacterium
TGGTCTGTAACGCGCACCGTTACTGAGTCGTGGTTTTTGCATCCGTTATCGTCGATGTTCACAAAATAAGTTGTGGTGATGCCGGGTGAAACGGTAGGTGACCCGGTATTTGCACCAATAATATTTATAAGCGGTGTCCAGGTAAAATTGCCGCTTCCACTGGCATTTAATTGTACGTTATCTGTAACGCAAATCAAGCTATCCCTGAAGGCTATTGTGATCGGGGGTTTATCAACAATAGCAACATCTTCGTACGAAGTATCAGCACAGCCTTTACTATCGGTAATAATCAACCGAACATTTTTATTTCCCTGCGTTGGATAGATGTAAGAGGTATTTTTATCTGTTGAATTGTCATCAAAATTATATATTTCTCCAAAATCCCATTTCCAGCCATTTAAAACTCCATAGACGCTGGTGCTGGCATCTGTAAAAATGGTTGGATTGTTGATGCAAATACCCGCTGAAGTGAATTTTGCAGTAAGGCCGGGGTATACTTTTACAGGTGCAGTAGCAGAGTCTGAGCACAAGTCATTTTTATTAACCGTCAATTTCATAAGGTATTGACCGGTATCCGGAAAAGTAAAATTTGGAGTAGGATCTTTTGAATTAAAGATGATATTTCCGCCAGCGTTCAATAGTTGCCAATCATAACTTTTAATTAATGAACTGGTAGAATTATTTTCCAGGGTGATGGTTTTGGTATCGTGGCATAGTGTGTACAACGGTTTAAGTGTTGCTGCAGCAATGGTACAGGAAGCAATATTTATTTGAAGATCTTTTCGCTGTGTAGCAATGACTACGCCAGCTCTTATTTCCTGAACGCAAACAGTTACCACGTACTTTCCTTCTTCGGGTGCAATACCGGTGATCATTCCAGAATTGTTATTTATTTGCACCCTGCTGCCCAGGGGCGAGCCACCACTAAAATCAGGCAGTCCATATGGCACAGATACATATGGCGGCGCAGACGCGGGCGAGCTCACGGCCCCGGAACCTCCGTTACCACCTGCATAAGCATTACAAAATGAATATCTTAGTTCGTCCCCATCCGCATCGGTAGCGCCAAAGCTATAAGAGAATGTATTGTCTGCGCACACTGTTACTAAATCGCTGCCCGTAAAATGGGCAGCGGTATTTTTGGGCGCATCCGGCACAGCAGCCAGCGTACCCGGAATTTCGGTTGTGTACGTGGCGCCTACCTGCACATACGATCCAAAATTATTGATGCCCGCAATTCTGAAATTAACCTGGCTGGAAAGCAGGTAGCCGTTTGTGGAAGCAGGCAAAGAGACCGTGAAATAGAAAAATCCAGTAACGTAACAAATCAATGGCGGATCAGTAATACAGGGGTTGTTGCTGGTGACGCTTATGGTTTCCTGGTTGCTGAGTGGCACGGTGATATCTTTTACATTTACTCCCGTTACCCGGTCGAAAACGCTGATAATAGTTGGGTCTGCAAACTGCCGGCCGCTGTTGCAGCGCATAAAAAGTTTCAGTGTTCCGCTGTAATGATATTCGCCGTTAGAGAATCCGGTGCAGGTATAATACATTTCGCCTCCCGTAATATGATCTGCTTTTGCGCAAAGCACAAAGCAAATACATAAAAAGAAAGCAAACGTTTTCTTCATGAAGCAAATACTGTAAGGTTATTAAAGCAGCGATGATACAGTGTAATGGCGGAATTGGTTATAATAAAAGGTATCTGAATGTACGATTTTTCCGGGTAGATAGTTGCTTTAAAAACTTGTGGGGTGTTGCCATTAACGATACCGCCAAAATCTTTACTTTCTTTTATCTTTTTGCAGCTTAATTTTAGCCTTCAGCAAAACGGCTTTTAATGTGTAAATGGATTTTGTATTTTGTTCTGCCTTTTTTATTGCTCTCGTGTGTTTCTTCTAAAAAAACGAATTACAATACTATCCCGGTAACAACAGTTTTGCCTCCTTTGCCTGAATCCAATATAAACATACCTGTAAAAGTAGCCATGACGCCTTTCCTTGAAAAAGCCGGCGTACTTATTCCAAAGGAAGTAACCAGTGATGGCTGGCCCCAGTATCTGCAAACATCCTGCGACTTTCACTACAAATATCGTTTTGTGCCCGGTGGGTTTACTTTTAATTGCGTAAACAACCAGGTACAGGTAAAATTAAGCGGCACCTACCAGGTTGCAGGCGAAAAATGCATTTGCGCATTCGGCAAACAAACTTCACCGTGGATTGGTGGTAATTGCGGGTTTGGAAAAGAACCAATGCGTAAAACAGATATTTATATTAATTCGGTTTTGCAGTTTCAACCTAATTATACGGTTCACACAAAAACATATGCGCAAAAGGTTATTGCCCTGGAGAAATGCACCGTTTCCATGTTCAATCTTGATATTAGCCAGCAGGTAATGGACAGTATAAAATCATCGACCAATATCTTTTGCTATTCTATGGATAGCCTCGTAAACGGACTTGATTTTACGGCCACAACCAAAATGCTGGCCGAAAGAATCAATAAAAAAATCCCGCTTGATAAATACGGGTATCTTAAAATAAATCCATCAGCTGTAAAAATGGGGAAAATGAATAGCAATAAAGATACACTGCAGGCTACGCTGGGTATTTACTGTTATCCTGAATTGCATAGCGACAGTACTAATAATTACACAGCTTCTTTTCTTCCACCTTTACAAAATGCAGATCTGCCGGCGGGTATAACGGTTTATACAAACGCACGGTACGATTATCCTTTTATCAACAGCATAATTAATCAACTTATAAAGGATACTTCCTTTGAAATCGAAGGAAGAAAAGTCATCATAAAAAATGTAACATTAAATGGTGCAGAAAACGGAAAGGTTGAAATACTGGTAGATTTCGATGGCGATAAAAGCGGCAGCCTTTATTTAATTGGGACGCCGCAACTGGACACTGCCAACCAAATAATCGTTATACCAGATTTGGATTATTCATTAAAAAGCAGGGACGTCATTTTAAACATCGGCAAAACATTTTTTAGCAATAAGATATTACATGCACTGCGTGAAAAGGCCACCATTAGTATCACTGACCTGGTAGAACAAAACCGCAAAAGCATCGACACACAACTCAATAAGAAAATTATGGAAGGTGTAATTTCTATTGGTTCCCTTAAAGATATTCGTGTACTAAGTCTTGTTGTTGGCAAAGATGTGTTGCAGGCACAAACTTGTGCCAGGGCAGGTGCCTCCATTATTATTACCAGCTTATAAAGAAATCGTTAGGGAAATCGTTAGGTTATTTCCCGCAACTAAAATTTATACCCAAAACTTATTCCCGCTGATGGAACAAAACTTCCTCCATAACTAAACCCTATAATGGGCGTAAATGCCGCGCGAAAAGTGAATCCTTTTTTTCCAACCGGTTGTTTGCGGAAGCCGAAAGTCAGCGTACCATAAACATTTGTTGGATCATCAAAAAGATCTAAGCCCGGTGCATATGTTAATCCACCACCCACCTCAAAATATTTACCCCTGGCGCCTGCCAGGTAATTTATTTGTACCGGTACGGCATAATAACCACTGCCTTCAACGGATGCGCCTCCAATTCCAATCCGAAACCCTAATCCGTTTTCATATTTACTAAAACGCCCATCATAATTGAAAGAATAAATGATGCCTGCACCACCCATTTCAAAATATATCTGCGATCCGTTAGAAGTAGTTTGCATGGGCCTTTCTGACCCTTGTGCATATATGCGTTGCTGTGCCAGGATCAATATTATCAGAACAATCAGGAAGCTTCGGTTAAAATTGTATTTCATGTAGCAGGTTTTTTTTTGAGACCGATTCTTTTGCCCGGCTGCTGCGGCTAAAATGTTAAAAAGCAGCTGGTTATTAGCTTAGATCACAAGCGCTTAATTTTTATAACCTTACATAAGCTGCTTTTTCTTTGCCAAAGCTGAAAAAATAGATCCGCGGCGGATAATAAAAAGAGCTTTGAAGGCAACCGTAGGGTAGTTAGCTTCGTACTATGGCAGACATAAAGTATTTTTACCATACCTTACTACACCGGCTATATTTTGGGGGATGAACCTGTTCACATATTAAAACTTGTTGACGGTTGCTGCAAAAACGACCGCAACAGTCAGGGTGAGCTATACCATTGGCTGTATGGTTATGCCATGAAAATTTGCTACCGCTATACCAACCACCAGCATGAAGCTGAAGAACTTACCAGTGAGTCTTTTGTAAAATTGTTTAAGAACATGCACCTGTTTGATTCAGGAAGGCAATTAAACACGGAAGCATTATTTAAAGCCTGGTTTAAACGAATTATAATTAATACTTGCATTGATTATTTGCGTAAAAACCATTCATTGGTAAATGGTCACATGCATAATGCAGACAGTGAAGCCATTGCTGATGTACAGGAAACCGCTATCGACAAATTATCGTATGAAGAAATAATTGAAGCTGTTAAACAATTAACGCCCGTATACCGAACCGTTTTTAATCTGTTTGCAATTGAAGGAATGACACATGAAGAAATAGCCACACAGTTACATATCAGTGTAGGCGCATCCAAATCCAACCTGTCAAAAGCCAGGCATAACCTGCG
>JBDUAY010000099.1:0-15528 GCA_040004415.1 Bacteroidota bacterium
TTGGCAGCAGCATCACCAATAAAACAAAAATAAATATGGCTGTCAACGCTATTACTACGCCGGATTGCGCTTCATTGCCTGTTCTTACATAGCCTGTAATAAATGTATCTGCATGGCAATAAATCCTGTTATACATTTTGTCGCTCATCGGCAGGCGTGCTATCATTTCTTCAAACTCTTTTTGAATTTTGGGAATATCAGCGGCAGATTTAGCCATCAGGATCAACATATTGGGTCCGCTGTAAGAGGTGTTCGATTTGTAATCAATCTTTGCAACCGAATACGGCAGGTATATATCGCTATAAAGCATATATGTTGTAATAGGTACACTTTTTACCACCCCGCTCACGCGATATTGTACATTGTCTGCTTCAATGTATTTTCCTACAACAGAAGGCACATCGCCGAAATAAGTTTTTTTCATTTCTTCGGAAATAACGGTCACATGCTCACCATTTTCAATCTGTTGTCTGGTATAAGGCTTGCCTTCCACGAAATCAAAATCGAGTACTTCCCAGAAAGAATCATTGGTGTACTTGTAATTAATGGCAATCTTTTTATTATTCAGGTAAGTGTTGGTCCCCTGGAACCGTGAAGAAATGGCCATTTTGTATGGCGTCTTCAGGGTAGAAACATAATGCGAGAAAAAATAGTAAGACAAATTGCCGCCATTCATTGACCCGGGCCCTCTTTGTTCCATCCCATTTACAAACAACAACAAGTCTCTTTTTTTATCCGGGTATTTATCATTGATAACCTTGTCTATAAACGCGGTTAACACCATCAGTATGGTGAGCGTAAAACTGATACCAAACAAACTGATGAAGGTGAAGAATTTTCTTCTCCTGAGTACAGCGATGGCGATTTTAAAATAATTTTTCAACATAAAAGAAAGCTTTGAGCTGGTAGGTATGAGCTGCCAGCTTGTTTGGACTTATTAAACTGATGATTTGTGTTAAAATAAAACTATAAGGTCGTCGGCCAAAAGCTAAAAACTAATAGCTAACAGCTGCCCTACTGTACTTGCGAACCATCAAACAACCTCACCAAACGATGCGTTTTCTTTGCCATATTTTCATCGTGCGTTACCATTACAATGGTTGTTCCTTCGGTACGATTAAGTTGCAACAATATCTCCATAATCTCGTTTCCCATCGCGCTATCCAGGTTACCTGTTGGTTCATCGGCCAATATTATTTCTGGTTTGCCAACAATGGCGCGCGCAATGGCTACACGTTGCTTTTGCCCGCCGGATAATTGCGTTGGAAAATGTTTTACCCGGTTGCTTAACCCCACTTTCCCGAGTGCCTCTTTTGCAAGCCCTGACCTTTCCGCGGACGTGCTATTGCGGTAGAGCAAGGGCAGTTCTACATTGTCAAGCACTTTCAGATCGTTGATCAAATGATAGCTCTGAAAAATAAAACCCAATTTTTTATTACGTAAATGCGCCAGCTGTTTATCATTTAAAGTATTGGTTGCCTGTTCATCAATCCTAACATCTCCCTGCGAAGGCAAATCCAATAAACCCATAATATTTAACAATGTACTTTTACCACAACCCGACGGCCCCATAATAGATAAAAATTCTCCTTTGGCAATATCAAGATTGATGCTGCTCAGTGCCTGTGTCTCCACGGTGTCTGTGCGGTAAACTTTTTGGACGTTTTGTAACTTTATCATTTGCAAAATTTATTTTGATTGCTGATTTTTCGATGCCCGACCGGATACACCCCTACCGGACAGCCCTGGTTTCCTTAATTCTGACATGAACTATATATTAAGCACTTCTTTCCTTTTCACATTACTTATATGAAATCTTTTCATTTCGCTCAAAATCATATAATGATAAATAACGCAACTGGTAATATGCTCCCCAGAAATCGCGCAACGCAGAAATATAATCCCTTTTTGCCTGGTCTTTTTCCTGGAATGCAATACTAAGATCGGTAATACTCAGATTGCCCAATACATACCTGTCTTTTGCTATCTGGTATTTTTCACTGGCAATACTATCTGCGCTGGCGGTTAACAATAACTGATCTTTCATCATATCAAACAACGTTACCTGCGTAGTTATCTCCTGCGAAAAAATTTGCTTATCCTGCTCCACCGCATATTTTGTAAACTGCAGATTCGCCTGCGCTGTTTTGGTTCTCGACTTTGATCTACCCCAATCCAGGATGGGAATATCAAAAGTCAATTGCACCAGTTGCTGATCCTGTGGCGATTGATACACCTTTGGAATATCTGTTGCACTTTTTGAATAACCCAGCCTTGCTGTCAGCGTTGCGTTCAAGCCATTATCGCCGCGTGCCTTTGCTACATCGCGGTTCGCTTCGGCAATCCGGCGCATAAATGCAATGGCATCACTTCTGTTATGATACGCTTCCGCCAGTACTTTGTCTGCCGGCACTTTCATAGCAATGACTGCTTCCGGTAATGACAATTCTATTTTATCGGTTTGCTGTAACCCGGTGAAAGACCGCAGATTTAATGTTGCAATTTCCATATCGCGTTTTGCAATGCCCAGTGCTTTTTGTGCTTTTAATTCTTCCAACTGCAGTTGCAATATTTCATTGCGTGAAATTTTGCCTGTCTCAAATTTCTCTTTTGCTATTCTTAAAATATTCAGTGTATTGGAAAGATTGGTAGAAGCAATCTGAAAATTCACCTGCGCTAAAAGCAAATCAAAAAAATATCCGTTTGCTTTAATCGCTATCTGCTCCATCGATTCAATATATGCCCGCTTACTTTCGTCGAATTTTAATGGCTCGATTTGTTTGTCCCAGTGCAACTGGTTAAACTGGAATAGTGGTTGCGCATAACCGATACCAAATGGCACGCCGTTGTACAATGTATTCTTACGGTCAAAATCATCAAACCGCTGCAATTGTGTTGTACCAAAAACAGTTCCGCCAGTTCCGGCAATGCTCTGGCTAAAGGAAAGATCCAAAGACGAATTGTTATTATGTATTGGCTGAAATTGTATTGTGCCATCCGGTTGCACCACTTCTGTAAATGTTTTGCTATAGCCAGGAAGTGTGCCATTTAATAATAACTGCGGCTGGTAGTTGGAACGAAAAGTGCGATACAGCCAATACTTCGTTTCTTTTGTAGTTATGGCTTGTTTTGAGTCGATAGATTTATTCTTTGCCATCTCCACCACTTCCCTCAACGTAAGCATGAGGGTGTCATTCCCACAGAAAGCATATCCTTTGCTGAAAAATAACATACCGATAAAAATATATAGCACTCTTTTCTTCATTCAATCAATTGTTAATAGTTATTTCCCGCGTATTCTTATACGCGCTCATATCAGATGTAATAATCACCTCTCCTGCTTTTACATTATCCAATAATTCCACAAAATCAAAATTGGTCATGCCAGTATGCACGTTTCTTTTTACTGCTTTACCATCGCTCACCACAAAAATATCCTGCGATGACGCACCTTTAAACGCCGGGCCGTTGGCTACGCGCAGCACATTCTTTTTTGCCGCGGTCACAAGAAATACATCCACCTTCATATTGGGGCGCAGCAATTGATTGTTCCGCTCATCTAATTGTATGCTGAATGATACGATGCCATTCTGAATAGAAGGTTGAATATTAACTACCGTACCCCGTATTTGTGTTTCATTAATACGAATGATAGCAGTCATTGCATTGTGCAACTGGTCGAGATAATTATCAGAAATACTTCCCTGCACTTTAAAACTTCCTAAATCTGCGATGCGTGCAAGCGCATCACCCTCATGTATAGCCGCACCCAGGTTTTTATCTACCCATGTTACAACGCCTTCGCGACTGGCCACAATATTTGCAAGTTGTAATTTTCGTTCCAGTGTATGCAGATCATTTGCCTGGATGGCCGAAGCAATTTCTGCTTCTTTCATTTCCACCTGCATGGTTTGCTGCTTGCTTTTTACCTCATTTTCCAATTGTTGTTTTTCCAGTTTGGCCACTTTAAGATTTAGTTCTGCCTGTTCGATGCTTTCTCTTGTGCCGCCACCTGCTTTAAACAGGCGTTTCGCATTTTCTACATCTGCTTCAAGACTGTTGATGCGAAGTTGTTTGATATCGTTATTTGATTTAATGTCATAAAAACTTTTATCGAGTTCAAGTTTTAGCTTTTTGACTTCATTTTCTCTCGATGCCAGCTGAAATTTTAGTTTTTCAAATTCAGTTTGCGAAGCAGATTTGTCGAGTGTAAGAATAGATTCGCCTGCTTTTACTTTACTACCTGCATCAATCAATACTTTTTGAACAGACGCATTGATAGGACTCGTAATAGTTGCTTCAAATTCGGGTAATATTTCGCCTGAAGCAGTGATGGTGTTTTCAATATCTCCCTTTTCTGCAACAGCAGTGGTGAGTACTGATTTTTTAATGGATGACGACAATGAAAAACGAAGCAATCCTGTTATTGCAACCAGGATTAGAAAGACAGTTAAAATGATTAATATTGTTTTTCTCTTTTTCTTCGAAACAACTTCCGCTTCAATAGCCTTGTCCATGCAATCGTTTTAGAACCTGTATGTTTCAATAGCAGTGCCAGAGGCAAAAAATTTAGTATCAGCCGTTTATCACAAATGCGTTTCCTTGAAATGTTCGATACCGGACGTTTTGTTCGAAAAATTTCACGCAGCGGGGAAAGAACGAAAACAGTGTAATGACTGATCTGAATTTTAAACATCGTTGCGGCCGCTGCAACTTTGCTGTTCGCAGCGTGAAACCGGTTCGTTAAACCGCTGCTTGAAACTATTTAATTACTTTTGACGTCAATAATATATAAACATGGCCGGAAATATTTTACTGATTGATGATGAAGAAAAGCTAAGATCGTTATTGAGCCGTATTATAAGACTGGAAGGATTCAGCATATTTGAGGCAGCTAATTTAAAAGCGGGCATGAAAATACTGGAGCGGGAAAATATTGATGTGGTGCTGTGTGATGTTAAGCTTCCTGACGGTACCGGCATTGATTTTATTGCTGCAGCCAAACAAAAATTCCCATTAACAGAAATCATTTTGCTCACTGCCTACGGCAATATACCTGATGGTGTACAAGCCATGAAGAACGGCGCGTTCGATTATATTACCAAAGGCGACGACAACGATAAAATAATACCGCTACTAAACCGTGCCATGGAAAAAGTGCAGTTACAAAAGCGGGTTGATCAATTAGAACAGCAAGTTGGAAAACGTTATGGCTTTGAAAGTATTTTAGGGGAATCTGCTATTTTGCAGGAAGCCATTTCACTGGCAAAAAAAGTGGCACCCACCGATGCTACTGTTTTATTGCTGGGAGAGACTGGCACAGGCAAGGAAGTATTTGCGCAGGCCATTCATAATGCAAGCAAGCGCACAGGCAAACCTTTCATGGCACTCAATTGCAGCGCTTTTGGCAAGGAAATATTGGAGAGCGAAATTTTCGGCCATAAAGCGGGTGCTTTTACCGGTGCAATCAAAGACAAAAAGGGTTTGATTGAAGAAGCTTCTACCGGAACACTTTTCCTGGATGAAATTGGCGAAATGCATATTGATCTTCAATCAAAACTATTGCGCGTTTTAGAAACAAGTGAATTTATTAAAGTAGGCGATACAAAATCAACCAAAGTAAACGTGCGTATTATTGCAGCTACCAATCGTGACCTGCAGCAAGATGTAAAAGATGGTAAGTTCAGGGAAGATTTGTTTTATCGCATTAATGTATTTACCATCTTATTACCGGCTTTGCGCGATCGAAAAAAAGATATTCCTGTGCTGGCCAATTATTTTCTTAAAATGTTTGCTCAAAAAACAAATGGCCACGTAAAAAATATGAGCAAAGATTTTCTTGACCATTTGCAACAGCACGACTGGAAAGGAAATATCCGTGAATTAAAAAATGTGATGGAACGGGCCGTAATACTAGCTGATGGACCAGAATTAATAACCAGCAGTCTTCCGCTTGATCTGCAAAGCAATCAGTATTCCCCGAAAACACTTTCAGCTTTTGATTTGGCGAGTGTTGAAAAGTTGCATATCCAACGTGTGTTAAATCATACAAAGGGCAACAAAACTGAAACCGCAAAGTTGCTGAATATCGGGCTTACTACGTTGTACAGGAAGATTGAAGAATATGGACTGTGAACGAAGTTGTTAACTGTGCGTGGTGGCGTTGCGATAGCTAAGAGACTTTCTTGCAGGCAATTCAAAACTTATCAACAACCAGTACAATCGCCGCAGACCTAACACCTAACATTGGTAATGCAGGTGCATATTTTTTCGCTTGTGCTTAAACGCTACACAATCGCTTTACTATCATTTATCCCGGCGTTTGCATTACCTGATTAACAGCATTGTTCCTTTTTGAATTTCCACCTTATTGTTTTTAGTATACGTGCATGTCCAGACATAAACGCCTGCGCTCTGCAATTTTCCGTTCATTCGTCCGTCCCATCCTTTGCGATTTTCTTTTGTCTCAAACACCAATTGCCCCATGCGGTTGAAAATCTTCCATTGAAAATTTGCCAGGTTAAATGCTGAAGGCCTGAATTCATCATTTGCGCCATCCCCATTTGGTGTAAACGCATTGGGAAAGAATAATCCGCAAACACCATCAGTAATTGTCAGCTGTTGTTGCCTGGTACCGCAGGCATTAGCTACTTTTACTGAATACACGCCCGCACAGGTTACCGTAAAATGATCTTGTAATGTACCATCCTGCCACAAATAAGAATTATACTTTCCGGGAAATAAATTTATGCTGTCTCCTTTACAAATGGCACGGTTATTTCCTAAATCAGGATGTGGTGCAGACAACACTGTTAAATCCAACGTCTGGATACTGTCGCAGCCATTTGCAGCAACAAGGGTATCGGTATATTTACCAGTTACATGATGCCCCCCATAGGATTCTCCATTACATATAATACGGTTAACTGATACAACAGATTGCAAATTTCCGGTAAGATAGAGTGTGCGCAATGTATCACAACTACCTGTTGCAGGGAGTGTGTCTGTATATGTTCCGGCAGCGGAGTGCCCCATGAAAGAGCCTTCACGGCACAAGGAAACATGTAAGTCCAGGGGAACAAGGTTATGATTATTTCCCACCGTTACAACGTTTTTCAGGAGACATCCTTCCTGGTCCTTTGCATAAACAGTATAATTTCCGGTCTTTAAACCCGAAAATTGATTGGCCTTTTGGTAATAAACCGCATCAATGGAATAAACGGCATCGGGGCGATTGGCCAAAATGGTGATATCTCCATTATTTACTTTTTCACAGTCAGCATTATTTGCTTGCAAGCCGGTTACTTCAAAAGATTGTACACTGGCCTCACCCGAAGAAAAAACGGGTGAGCCAACCTTCCGTCCATTCCATAGAGCGTTGCCCTGGCTGTTTGTATAATTCCCGTCAAATTTATAATACGCAAGCAAACCAGGTTGACTGCCGGGTTTAGGAAGTGACAACATGCTGGCGGCAATTTCCTGTTGTGTTCTGGCTACTTTCCAAATTCTTACTTCATCTATTTTTCCGGAAAATTGCTCGCATTCGCATGGACTTCTGTTACCGATGGCTGTGAGGTAATTGCTTTGAAACAAATTACCGGTAAAAGGTGCTTCAATTACCAGGCAGCCATTTACATAATATTTTACACTTTTCCCATCGTAGGTACCGGCAACATGATACCATTTATTTAAATCCAGTTTAAAAGGATTGGCCATTTGAAGAAAATGCGTAGGTCCGTTGTTTCCATTGAGGTAAGTAGTGAGTTCAAACGTAAGTGGTCTTAAAAGATAGTTTACGTTATTGGGGTTTAAATGTTTGCTGACGATGTTTCCTTCTGGTGTATTTTTTTCCATGTAGATCAGCGCCTCAACTGTAATCTGGTTACCAGGCACGTCCAGGTCGCCGATGTTTACCGCACTGCCATTGGTTGGCAGATCCAGAACCTGCGCGCCCAGCTGGTCGATTCCTGTTAAAAAGAAAAAAATGGCAAATACCGCTACCTGGCATTTAGGGTTGGGGGGACAAATAACCCGCCGTAATGAATTCATAGCAGAATAGTTTCAAGCAATCTTCAAATAATGGTAAATTATTTACACGGGATTGGAGACAGGGTTTTCATTGCCAGTCGGACCCTGGCCAGGAGTTGTAAGGTTTCACACGATTGGAAGTGCTGTGCGGCAGGAATGCGATCTTCGTTTAATATATGGCCTGTGCTGGCGAAAAATAGATCTTTTTTTGTTACCGTCATACAGGTCTTAGAAAAATTGATAATAGTCAAGACCCATTCACTTTATTTGTCATTTCTTTTGATAGAGCAAAAAATGCTGTATTGGAAGAAATTCTTCTGCGGAATATAATTGAAACCCATTGGCGTTCAATTCCCTGTTTAATTGTCCGACCGTTGTTTTGTGCAGTGCTTTTATAGCGATAGCAGGGTCTTCTCCCCGGTATTCAATCAGTAATATTTTCCCGTGTGGTTTGAGTGATTTTTTCACAGACTGCAACATTTCGTGCGGAAATTCCAGTTCATGGTATACATCAACCATAATGGCCAGATCAATACTATTTTCAGGCAGGTTGGGAGAAACATCCGAGCCTTTTACAATTTGAAGAACAGTATCTTTTAATGCTGATTTTTTGTTGCGGAGGTATTTTATTAATTCATCCTGTATTTCTACGGCATACACTTTTCCTGCAGGCACCCTTGATGATAATCTAAAACTAAAATAACCTGTTCCCGCGCCGATGTCTGCGACGATGCTATTTGATGAAAGATTTATTTTTTTAATTGCCAATGTTGTATTCTCTTCCTGCTGGCGTTCATTTCTTTCCAGCCAATCGCTGCCTTCTGCACCCATTACGCGGGCAATCTCCCGTCCCATATAGAATTTCCCTGTTCCGTCTGCAGAGGCTTTCTGCCAGGTATAAACAGTATCAGCAAGTCTATTTTTATGGTCGGTTTTTGTTTGTGCATGGCATTGCGGGAATAAACTGCAAACGATAAAAAAAATTACAATATTTATTCTCATAATTTAATAAAGACAACATAAACCGTGTTGCTCCTCCCATAAAAATAGAAAATATTACTGGCGAAAAATCATCATTGATAGCTCCCATATTTTTTGAAGTTAAACTTACCTGTAAGTGCGCATGAAAGTTATTCAATTCACCCCGCCAAATCCTATACATGTTAACAGGGGCTATACGTCGAATAATAATTTAAAATTCATCATTCAAAATAGCGTTTTAATTCCCAAACCATGTTTATTCGTAAGGGTGTATTTTCCATAATCATAATCAATGCCTGCTGCAATATCTTCTGCCAGTAACAGCGGGCCGTCCATATCAATATAGTCGGCAAATGGGGCAAGATGTGCAATAGCAGCCGAACCAATGGTAGATTCGTTCATACAGCCAATCATCACTTTCAAATTCAATTCTCTGGCTTTTGTAATCATCCTTCTTGCAGGCGTGATGCCGCTGCATTTGGTAAGTTTAATATTGATGCCATGAAAATGATGCAAACATTTTTGTACATCATTCTCAAACACACACGCCTCGTCAGCAAAAAGCGGCAGCACAGATTTTTCGTATAAAATTTTCATTCCTTCCCAATTATCTTTTGCCAATGGTTGTTCTACCAGTTCTACGTTCAATTCTTTCAATGCCGGAATAATTTCCAACGCTTCATCCAGTTGCCATCCGGCATTGGCATCCACCCTGAAAATAGCATCGGTATGTTTTCTCAGTTCCGCTATAATTTTTATATCTTCTTTTGTGCCCAGTTTAATTTTATATACAGGCCACGGTTTTTCTTTTAATTTCTCCACCATTTTTTCAATGGTATCAATGCCGATGGTATAATCAGTTAACGGAGCAGTAGAAAAATCAGCCGCCCAATATTTGTACAATGGCAATTGTCGAAGTTTGCCGAAAATATCCCAGGCTGCTATGTCCAGTGCACAAACTAAAAAAGGGTTTTGTGGAAATAAATGGTGCAGGTAATGCCAGTAGCGCTCAACATCCATCAATGCATATTTTTCAACAAGCATTTTTTTCGTTTCCAAATCACTGATCATTTTTTCTACCGGAATATTATAGTAACTGATGGCCGGCGCTTCGCCGTAACCCTTTATGCCATTAAAATCAAGTTCCGCAATAAAAGTTGGCTGATGGGTTTTTGTTCCTTTGGAAATGGTGAACGGATATTTAAACGGAAGATTAAAAGTTTTATAATTTACTTTCATAGATTAATTTCTTTGCTGACGGGCCGCGAGACCGAACCTGTATCGTTTCTTTTATATAGTTGTTTGTTAATCATCTTATTCAGTCCGGCCATAAAGGTAACAAGCGATGCAATTGCTCCCCCCAAAAATCTGTATTTCTGCTTAAAATACCATTATTTTGCTGTTCTGGAAATTGTAAACTATGATAAAATCTTTTTGGCAGAAAGCATGGCCTCATGTAACTATTATTATTCTATTTATAGTAATTGCAGCTGTCTATTGTCAGCCGGCGCTGCAGGGTAAAGTATTGCAGCAAACAGATATCATCCACTGGAAAGGCGTGGCACAGCAATCTTTTGAATACAAAGAAAAATATGGTCACTTACCGCTGTGGACAAACAGCATGTTCAGTGGTATGCCCACCTACCAGGTAGCGATGGAGCGAACCTCCGCAATTTCGCTGGGTTATCTTCAGTCCCTATTCACACTCGGATTACCGAAACCAATTAGTTTCTTTTTCCTGGCATGCCTGATGTTCTATATGATGTGCCTCACGGTGCGCACTAATCCATGGATAAGCGCAGGATGTGCCATTGCCTATGCATATTCAACATTTGATCCGGTTATTATTGCTGCCGGTCACGATTCACAAATGCTTTCTCTTGCTTATGCCCCAGGGATGTTTGCAGGATTGTTTATGCTGTATGATAAAAAGTATTGGGCAGGAACTGCACTCACCCTTATTTTCTCCGGCTTGCTGATAGCACAAACCCATCAGCAGATTGTTTATTATACACTTTTAATGATTGGCGCTATCGGCATTGCATATGCGGTAAAGTGCTTCCGCGATAAACAAATCAAACATTTCATAGTTGCCAATGCACTGGCAGCAATGGCTATTGTGGGTGGTTTCGCCAGCAATGCACTGATGTACCTTACCACATATGAATTTTCCAAAGAAAGTATGCGCAGTGGCAAATCAGAAATTACGACCAACCCGGATGGAACCAACAAGAAAAAAGGTGCTTTGGACAGGGACTATGCGTTTAACTGGAGTTATGGGATGGGCGAAACGTTTACTTTCATTGTACCTGCATTATACGGTGGCAGCAATGGTGGTAAAGAAATTACCGGCCCCGGTAAATTTGTTGAAAAACTGGGAGAAGCAGGTATGCCGGAAGAGAATGCACTTCAGTATGCAAATCAATTTGCTTATTGGGGAGCTCAGCCTTTTACTTCCGGCCCCGTTTACCTGGGTGCCATTATTTGTTTTCTTTTTATAGCTGGTATGTTTTATGTACAAAGCTGGCATAAATGGTGGATTGCAGGCATTGTTATTTTTGCCATTTTTTTATCCTGGGGTAAAAATTTTGCTGTATTCAATAATTTCATTTTTGATTATCTGCCTTTTTACAACAAGTTCAGGGCGCCTACCATGGCTTTGATCATTCCCCAATTTGCATTTTCTTTTATGGCCGCACTGGCATTGCAACAGGTTTTGTTTGGGAATCTAATACAGGAAACGCTTTGGAAAAAATTTAAACTCAGCGCTTACACAACCGGTGCCATAATCGTATTATTGGCGGGGTTTTATTTTACTGCTGATTTTAAAGGGGCTGAAGACAACCAAAAGATAAAGGAAAGTTTTGCTAATATGATGATGCGATCTGCGCAAGGCCAACAGCCAACGCCTGACATGCAGCAAAAGAGCCTTCAATTTGGACAGTCGCTTGTAAAAGCCATTGAAGAAGACCGGAAAGGACTAATGGGCAGTGATTTACTGCGTTCAACGTTTTTAATTGCCGTTGCAATGGCCTTACTCGGTTTGTATATTCGTGGCAAATTGAAAGCACCTGTTGTATTAGCCGGCATACTATTGCTCAGCAGTTATGATGTACTGGCCGTTGGCAAACGTTACCTCAATACAGATAATTTTATTGATGAGTCTGATTATGAAACGAATTTCAGTCCAACTGCGGCCGACAATACGATAAAAGCAGATCCGGGATATTTTCGGGTATTTGATCAAACTGCAAGTGATCCGTTCAGTGATGCGAAAGCATCCTATTACCACAATTCACTGGGCGGCTACCTGGCGGCAAGATTGGGGCTTTACCAGGATTTAATGGACAACCAACTCCGAAAAGGCAACAAGGCGGTTTTCAATATGCTGAACACAAAATATATTATTCAGCAAAATCCTTCTAACGGCCAGCCTGTGGCCATTACCAATCCTGATGCCTTTGGTGCCTGCTGGCTGATAAAAAATATTCATTACGTTAAAGACGGCAATGAAGAAATGAAAGCACTTGACAGCATTGATTTAAAAAACAATGCTATCGTACAGGAGAAATATAAAAATCTAATCCCGGTTTCGCCGGTATATGATTCTACCGCTTCTATTAAACTGGTGCGCAATGTTAATGACACTGTTGTCTACGCATCATCTGCTAAAACAAACCAGTTTGCGGTATTCAGCGAAATTTATTATGATAAAGGTTGGAATGCATTTATTGATGGAAAGAAAACAGATTACCTGCGGGTAGATTACGCGTTGCGCGGATTGCCTTTGCCAGCAGGCGATCATACCATTGAATTTAAATTTGAACCGCAATCATACAAACTGGGGAATACGCTGGCGCTCATTGCTTCACTCGCAGCGTATATTTTATTGCTAATAGCAGGATGGATGGAATGGAAGAAAATGTCTAAAGTTTAATTATATAAAGTTTACGGATTTGACATTGAAAACTTTATTAACCTGTTATGAACGTGCTTACAAAGAACGTTGAACTTTAAACTTCCTGGATCAATGTCAACCGTTATCAGCATCGTTTCTTATCCTTTTCTGCCGGCAAAACTTGGCGGACAAAAAGGGATTGCGCTGTTTGATAAATATTTTTCCAGGCATTGTAAACTCATTTGCATCACCACAAAAAAAAATGATCCCGGTGCTGCGGAAGGATATGAAGTGATCAATACAATTTCAAACGCTCCTCTTCGCTACATCAATATTTTTCTCTTTTTTTCGATTTATAAAATAATAAAAAAACAGCAGGCAACACATCTCATACTTGAACATCCATATTACGGCTGGCTGGGTATGCTCTTGAAATGGGCAAGTGGTATAAAATTGGTTGTTCATTCTCATAACATTGAATGTTTACGCTGGAAGACGCTGGGCAAATGGTGGTGGACCATCCTTGCTTCCTATGAAAAGCGAACGCACCGCAATGCCGATTATAATTTTTTTATACGGGAAGAAGACAAAGAATATGCTGTTACAACATTTGGAGTGGCAGCAGAAAAATGTGTCACCATAACATATGGCATTGAGTGGAGCACCGTTCCAACGGAAAATGAAAAGCAACAAAGCCGTAGCAAACTGGAACAACAGCATGGTATAACACCATCCACGACTATTTTTCTTTTCAACGGATCACTTGATTATTTCCCTAATCTGCAGGCAGTAAAAACGATCCTTGAAAAATTAAACCCGTTGCTGCTGCAAACAGGATCGGTGTATAAAATTATTATTTGTGGTAAAGGTTTACCGGCAGAAATGAACGAGCTAAAAGAGTATGCTGATAAGAATATTATTTACGCCGGCTTTGTAGATGATATCAGTATCTATTTTAAAGGGTCCGATGTTTTTATCAATCCTGTAATCGACGGCGGTGGCATTAAAACAAAACTGGTTGAAGCGCTTGGTTACAACATGAATGTAATTACTACTGTTAGTGGTGGTATTGGTGTGCCGCTTCCAGTAACGGGCACTAAAATGAAAGTATTCAAAGACAACGACTGGAATGGATTTGCAAATGCAATGACCAGCAGCGGTAATACAGAAAATATTCCGGCTGTATTTTTTGATCATTTTTATTGGGCGAATATTGCAGCGAAAGCATTTGCTTTTATACAGCAATAATAGTCCTGTGTCTCACGTTTTCACCAGCATCGTTACGTTGCGAAAGAAAGAAAAGTTGAGGCATACGCAATGAAAAAAACCAGGCATCCTCCCATCAGATGTATACTTACAGGCCAACCATTGCGAAGCAATCTCCGTGTATCGCCTTAAAATAAAATTCACCGGCCTAAAAACATAAGATTTATTTTCCTGTGACTCCGTGGTTTAAAATGAATACCCGCAGGTCAACATTATAAAGCACTTAATCATTACTGCAGGGCCCGGTATATAGATTGCCAAAATAATTCAGCGGTATTATCCCAGGTAAATTTCTCTTTTTGAAGATTACCCAACTGTACCAGGCGGCCACGCAAAGTATCATCTGCAAATAATTTTTCCATACCCGCTGCTATGCCAACAATGTTAAAAGGATCAATCAAAATCGCTGCATCACCCGCCACTTCGGGCATGGAAGTAGTGTTAGAACATAGAACGGGTATGTGGCTCTGAAAGGCTTCCACAATGGGTAAACCGAAGCCTTCAAATATGGGCACAAAACTCAACGCAAATGCGCTACCCAAAACTTTTTTAAGATCTTCTTCCGAAAGCCGGCCGGTAAAGATGATATCATCTTTAAACGGACTACTGTTAAATGCTTCTTCAATGGTTGATTTACTCCACCAGATAGCGCCGGCCAGTAGTAATTTGTAATTGGAGGGTGTGTTTTTACGGAATAAGGTATATGCTTCTATGAGGCGCTTAATATTTTTTCGCGGATGCATCGACCCAACAAAAAAGAAATAGGGTTTGCCATCACTGAATTTCAATCTCGTTTCTGCTATTTCATTTTCTGTTAACGGATCAAAACTGCCGTTGATGCCACATGAAACATTGTCAATCTTATCCGGGTTTACCTTATAGAATGAAGCGATGTCCTGCTTGCTGTAGTTGGAAATGGTAGCGATCCTGGTTGCCTTCTTTACAAACCGTTTAAAGAAAAAACGGAAATACAACCTGTTTAGAAATTTAAGATCCTGTGGCTGATGTTCAAAGTTAATATCATAAATAGCGGGCATTTGTTTAGTACCTGACATTAAACTTAAAAATCCTTCCATCGAAACCATTAGGTCGGGCTTGTGCTTCCTGAGAAAAAGTGGCAATACGAATTCCATATACCATACATACAAAACCGGGTGACGGAGTGCGGGGAAAACAGGATGTTTGGTTGCGTTGGGAAAATCAAAATAGTTTTCAGTAAAATTCTTATCGCACAAAATAAGAAATTCAACTTCGGGATGATTTTTAATTACACGTGAAATCGTATTTACGGTAAAATATCCTATTCCATCCAGTTGTTTATTGCGCAATACCCAGCAATTAACGGCTATTTTCAT
>JBDUAY010000462.1:0-4559 GCA_040004415.1 Bacteroidota bacterium
CTGAACCAGCGATTCTTCTATGTTGTATAAAGAAAATTTAATGCTGGACGAGCCTCCATTAATAGTGAGAATACGATTTTTAATTGACTTCATTTGTTGATCCTATATCAAAATGTAAGCCTTATTATTGACCTGACAGTATTTATTCAGTTATGTTAATGTCAAATGCTATTCCAGCAGAAGCAGGTTGCCGCATTTCTATCAGAGCTGTGTTCATTCACGCTGAATGGTCTATGCATCAATTAGTACCCGGGTTCATTCCTGTAACAACCAGCATTCACCATCGGCTTTTACATTATTCTGTTAACAAAATAGTTTGGCGCACAACCAAATGCGCTAATAAAATTTACAATTTTTCTGTAACTTCCCCGAATAAAATTTAATGTCCAAAGCACTCAGGTATATTATCGCAGATGACCAGGAAATTGACCGCCTTAATATAGAAGCAATGGCATCCGCATTTCCCTTTCTTCATAAGGTCGCATCCTGCAGTCATCCGCTGGAAGCACTTGAATTTATTACACGCTTTGAACCAGATATTATTTTTGTTGACATTGAGATGCCGGATATGACCGGCCTCGAACTGGTACGCATGACGGCAGGAAAGGTGCCTGCGCCTGTATTTATAACCTCTCACCCGGAATTTGCGCTTGAAAGTTATGAAATAGAAGCCTTCGATTACTTGCTAAAACCCGTTAACAGCGGGCGTTTCGAAAAATGCGCCCTGCGTTTGCGCGATTTTTTTCAGCTGCGCGATAATGCCTTTGCATTTGGAAAAGAACAGGAAACCGGGTGCATCATTATAAAACAGGGCCATGATAAATACAAAATTTTTTTACAGGATATTATTTACCTGGAAGCAATGAAAGATTATATCGCTATTATCACCCCTGAAAAAAAATATTTGGTCTTGGGAACAATAAGCAGCATGCAGGAAAAACTTCCGGCAGAAAAATTTGCGCGTATCCATCGCAGCTATATTGTTAATAAAGATAAAATCCAGGCATGGAAAGGAAATAAAATTCTAATTGATAATTATGAACTACCTGTTGGAAAGCTCTATAAAAATGTTTTAAGACACTGATTACCTTGCATATGAAAACGCTCCTTTATTTTGCCATTGCTTTTTTGCTGATAAACTTTGCTGGTCACCTCGCAGCGAGCGCACAGGAACCAGATTTATCAAAATTGAATACTGATAAGGATAAAATAAAAGCATGGGCCGCTTATTGTGAGTCGCTCAGACTTAATACCAGCAGCATCAAAAACAATTATTTTGTTTTACAGCTGGCTGCATTGAAGGGATTGACAATGTTGAAAGAGGATGATTTTGAAAACAAAGCAAAATTCTTTTCCTACACTGCCCTGGGTTATTATTATCAGCAGAAATTTGATAGCGCACAATATTTTTTCTATGAAAGTCTGCATACTGCGCAAAAAGGAAATCTTGTAAGACCCATTACCAGTGCGTGCCTGGCGCTGATTCCTGTTAATTTTCAGTTGCAGCAAAAAGATAAAGTGGAAGAATGTAAAAACATTCTTCAGTCCATTGCAGACACCGCGCACAACCCAAGTCTTCTAAAAGACATTTATTACGGGCTCGGTAACTATTACCAGCAAAAATCTTATTACAGTACGGCACAGGATTATTTTATTAAAAGTATTGAGCTGCGCGAAAAAGAAGTTGATACGGCGAAGGATGTCAAAACGAAGTTCGATTATGCCATTCAGTGCGACCTGTTATCCAAGCTATACCTCAACACACAAATGGTTGACAAGAGCCTTCATGCATTAAGACAGGGAGAACGTTTTGCAGATGTATCGCCCAATGTCAGTAACCGTTTACTCAGTTCCTTTGTAGAAGCGTTTACTACTTCCGGCAATATTGATTCTGCTTTGTATTATAATAGCAGACTGGAAAAACAGATTGCAAACAGCCCGGTATTTCCTTCAGAAATTGTTTCCTCCAGTCTTAACATCGCCATTTATTATATCGATCATAAACAGTATTCACGTGCACTCCCTTTTTTAACCAGGGGCGACACCATTGCAAACCGTATTCAATCGCCGTTGCTGATCTTTCAAACACAAATGATAAAAGGCAGGTACCTGGAAGAAACCGGAAAGTATGATGAAGCACTTGTTTTACTGATGCAATCGCTACCAGTGGCAAAACAATTCAGCCGTGAGCTGTATTCCAGCATTTTGAAAAATATTGCGCTTGCCCAGAAAGGCAAAGGCAACACGGCAGTTGCGTTGCAGTATTATGAGCAATACGCTGAACAAGCCGATTCACTTACCAAAGAAAAACTCTCCATTAATTTTGCCGACCAGGAAACGCGCTACGAAACCAATCAGAAAGAACAACATATCGCTTCGCTTGATAAAGAAAACCGGTTAAATATCTTAGAGCTGCAAAATGCTACGCGAACAAGATTATTTCTTGTACTGGGGCTGGCAGCATTGGGCATCATTTCATTATTATTATATCTTATTTACCGGAACAAAGAAAAAGTAAATAAGGTATTGAACACACAAAACGACCAGCTGGAAACTTTAAATAGTCAACTGGGCATTGCCAATGATACCAAGGCAAAACTGTTTGGCATTATCGGCCACGATTTACGCTCGCCTGCCAGCCAGATTGTACAGCTATTGCAGGTGCAAAAAGAAAGACCAGAATTGCTAACTGAACAAAGCCGGCGGCAGCATGAAGAACGATTAAAGGCAGCGTCGGAAAATGTATTGGAAACCATGGAAGACATTTTATTGTGGAGTAAAAGCCAGATGCAAAATTTTACCCCACAGTTCAGGAAGACCAGTATTGCTGAAACGGTTGAAAAAGAAATACATTTTTTACAACAACGTATAGAAGAAAAAAATCTTATCCTTGACAATAAAGTTGCGGAAAATTTTATGCAAGACACAGATGAAAATTTTGTATCGGTTATTATACGGAACCTGTTACAAAACGCGGTGAAATATAGCGACGCCGGCAATACGATTGCTATCGCCAATACCCCCAATGAACTTCAGATTACCAACCAGTCTTCGCAATCCAGTGCAGAAACGCTCAATGCACTGCTTCAAAACAAACAGGTGAATAGTAAAACTTCTGGATTTGGACTGCAGATTGCGAACGACCTGGCAACTTCAATCAAAGCCAAAATACTTTTTGAACGCAATGATGACAGTCATCTCACGGCTGTGCTGAGCTGGAAAAAATGATGTTTTTTCCATGGCTGTTTTATCTAAGCTTCACCCGTAACCGTTGGACGATTTTAAGCAATCGTTCGTCGGGTATTTTACAGTACGGCTGCCCGTATGCGCATCTTTACATTCGAAAACATAATGGCGTGTATGGCCGGAACAAATAATATAAAAATGCTGAAATGGCTATTCTTCCTGTTTGCAATAGTGTGTTTCGTACTGGCGCTTTATATGTTGTTTGCACCAAAATAATTGTTACGGCGTCTGGTTATGCAGCACTCAATCAATCATTAAAAATTTTGTCACCAGAAAAAAAAGATCATGAAAAAGAATTTAATCTGTGCCGGCATCGTAACAATTGCTGTATCGTTTACCGGCTTCGTTAACGCACAATCGCCACTTAGCAAATTGGTGGATGCATTTGCTAAAACAGCGAAAGACAATCCGAACGATACATCCTCCGCCGATCTTACCATGAAAGCGTTAAACAACCTGGCAGGTGGTGGCGGGGTATCGAAAGCAGATTCCGTAACGGCCATTAAAAGTTTTATGAATGCGAAAGGTGGCAGTGGCTACTACTACCAATATATTACCACGGTTACCTCGAAAAGAGGAACAAATTCAGACACGAGCAACAGGTACTTTACATCTGGTGGCGAAGGACGTTCAGAAATGAATCTGACTGCTATGATGGGCGTAAAAGGTGGTAATACACTTGTTACGCTGGCACGTGCAGATCTGCGGCGCTTCAGTCTTACGTTAGATGCCAGCGACAAAACTTATTCGTTGAATGTTATTGATACCTCATTGATTAATTCTACACATGCCAATTACCAGGTTACAAAGATAGGAAATGAAACCGTGCAGGGTTACAACTGCATACACGCAAAAATGGTTTCCACGATGGGCTCCGGTATGTTTTCATCCACGTCAACCATGGATATCTGGACCAGCGCCGGCGTACCCGGATATGCATTGATCCAGCGTACGATGACGGCACAAAATATAACACCAGCTATGATCAAGGCACTGGACCAAGCGGGCTGCAATGGATTTTTTGTAAAAATCACCACTCAGGGTAAGGATGCCTCCATGAATATGACACTCGTAAAGGCACAATCAAAGAGCTTTCCGGCTTCGATGTTTGATATCCCTGCTGGTTATAAAGAGTCTGATGAAAATATGATGTTTCATCAGATGCATCCAAAAAAATAGGCGTCCCGGAATGTTTTACACTACCGCAGTCTTTGAAGACCGTGGTAGTTTAAACTCCGCGGGAAACCTACCGCAGTCATTGAACACCATGGTAGGTGAACGCCGCGGGAAAACTTCCGTAGTCTTTGAAGACC
>JBDUAY010000100.1:0-15441 GCA_040004415.1 Bacteroidota bacterium
TAGAGGAGAAAATTACCCATCCTGATAATGTTAAAAAAATTATGCCCCAGGCTGAAGCCCATATTGATCATTTTCTACGTGTAAAGCTGGTAAAATCAATGCCTGTAGTTGGAATGTTTGTTGGAGATAAAACTATTAACAATCTTAAATCACTTTTCGTAACTGAACTTAAACAGCTATTCCCTGAAATAATGAAGAATTATATGGTTGGATTGCAGGAAGATTTTGATATTGAAAAAATAGTGACGACTAAACTTTCAGCGTATCCTCCTATGCAAATAGAATCCGCATTTTTGAAAATGTTCCGGAAAGAATTGATCACAATTAAATTAACGGGCGCATTGTTTGGTTTTCTAATTGGCCTGATAGAACTTGTTTTTATCCTGCTAATGCCACATTAGTGTTGTTCATACACTTATATTGCCGCTCATCAAAGCAAAATACACAGGTTTTGTTAATGCGCAGGTAATTATCAGATAGCGCGTCTAAAGAATTTACCTTGCCGACTTTATTTAAGAAATGATTAACCTGTAGCGGTCATCTGTAACAATTGAAAAATTGCATTCATTATAATACAATAAAACTTCATGAGAAAAATTTCCTTTTTACTTCTTTTTGTAGCATCCATGTTTTCAGTAACAGCCCAGATGCCAGGTGGTGGCGGCGGACGAGGTCGTATGGGTGGCGCCAATGCAACGATAGGACACTTTTATGGAAGACTTGTAGATGGTAAAACCAATAAAGGAATAGATGCAGCTTCTGTGCAGCTTTTCCAAAGCAAATTTGATACTACTACCAGGTCAAGAAAAGATACGCTGGTGGGTGGAATGCTTACAAGTCGCAATGGTGACTTTAGTATAGAAAACTTGCCCATATTTGGCAACTATACCTTAAAATTATCGGCTATCGGCTACACGGCTATCGATCAAAAAATAGCCTTTTCGTTGAAACCGCCGACGCAGGATGCACAGGGTAATACAGACATGAGCCAGGCGCTTGCAGGCGTTGATAAAGATCTGGGCAATATTAAAATGGTAGCAGATGCAAAGCTGCTGGATAATGTAACCGTTACCGCAACTAAGCCATTGTTTCAAATGGGCGTCGACCGGAAAATCTTCAACGTGGATAAAAGTTTAGTAAGCGTTGGACAAAGCGCCCAGGAACTCATGAGAAATATTCCTTCAATTAACGTTGATATAGACGGAAACGTAACATTGCGCAATGCTGCACCGACGATATTTGTTGATGGCCGCCCCACAACACTTACATTGGATCAAATACCTGCAGATGCTATTGAAAGTGTTGAAATTATTACAAACCCTTCTGCCAAATTTGATGCATCTGGTGGTACTGCTGGTATATTAAATATTGTGCTGAAGAAAAATCGTAAAGCCGGTTATAACGGAAATATAAGAGCGGGTGTTGACAGCCGTGGTAAAATAAATGCTGGTGCAGATATTAATATAAGGCAAGGCAAAGTAAATTTCTTTGCCAGTGGTAATTATAACCAGCGTAAATCAATTTCCAATACAAATATTTTCAGCCGGAATCTTGCTACCAGTTATACAAATGAAACCGATATTACCCAATCCTCCAGAACAGTTTCTAATGGTAGTTTTGCTTTTGGCAGGGCGGGTATGGACTTCCTGATGGACAATAGAAATACGCTTACCATTTCCGGTGTTGTTGTAAAAGGAACATTTAATAATAATGATGACCTGAATTTCGATTCCTCACTCATCAGTATGTCGCCCTACAGGCTGGGAAACCAGTTAACAAGCACGCATTCAACTTTTAGAAATTATGGTGGTTCACTAAGCTATAAACACAATTTTGCAAAAGCGGGCAAAGAACTTACTTCCGATGTTAATTACAATAGCAGTAATAACAACAACAACGCAAATTATAATATTCAACTTTACCAGCCTGATCATTCAGTATATGGAATGCCAACCTTACGTCAGACACTTGGTGACGGAATGAATAAATTTTTTACCGGCCAGGTAGACTATTCGAATCCAATTTCAGAAAAATCAAAGGTTGAAATGGGCGCCAGGGCTGCTATCAGGAGCAATACGAGCATCAGTAATAATTACCTGCAGGACAGTACGGGTGCGCTTGTACGTAATATTGCACTCAGCAGTGATTATAAATTTACCGACCGTGTATTTGCAGCATATACTACGTATTCAGGAAAAATAAAAACATTGAGTTACCAGCTTGGGTTGAGGGCTGAAAGTTCTGATTATACGGGAACAAGACTCGGACAAACAGACCAAACAACCGGGTTTAAAACAACAGATTCAACTTTCAAAACAAAATATCCAATCAGTCTTTTTCCCAGCTTATTTATTACAAAAGATTTGGGTAATAAACAGGACTTTCAAATTAACTATTCAAGAAGAATCAACCGGCCTAACTTTTTCCAGCTGATTCCATATAAAGATCTTACTAATCCTCAGTACCCAACCGTTGGTAACCCTGGTTTAAAACCTGAGTTCACCAATTCTTTTGAAATGTCTTATCAAAAAACATTTCCAAAAAATTATAGCATTCTGGCGTCCGTTTATTATAAACACACAACGGATCTGATTACACGCTACCAGTTTAAAGATATTGTATCAGATAAGAGCGCAGACAGTGCAACTTTTACATCTTATGAAAATGCAAACAGCAGTACTTCATACGGATTGGAAGTAACCGGTCATACACCATTAACGAAGTGGTGGGATATGACAACCAACATTAATTTTTATAACGCAACTATTAATGCAACTAACATAACCAATGCAGGTGGTACCAGTCAGCGCCTGAGTTATTTTGCAAAATGGAACAACAACTTTAAACTGCCTGCCAATTTCAATATACAACTTTCCGGAGATTACCAGAGCAAATCAGTACTGCCACAAAGCAGCGGTAATGGCGGTGGTGGCGGACGCGGCGGCGGTATGTTTGGTGGCGGCGCACAACCTTCTGCGCAAGGTTATGTAAACCAGAATTATGGTTTCGACGTAGCCATCAGGAAAGATTTTCTTAAAACAAAAACGCTTTCCGTTACACTTAGCGTGAACGACATCTTAAAGACAAGAAAGTATAGTTATTATTCTTATTCTACTATTGTTACGCAAGACTATAGCAAAATACGTGATCAACAAATATTCCGTCTTAATTTTAGTTACCGGTTTGGTAAAGTAGACATGTCTTTGTTTAAACGTAAAAATAATAAAGCCGGTCTTGAAGGCGTGCAGGATGCAACGCAGCAACAGTAATTTCTACAAATGATTAACCAGCATAAAAAAAATGGCTCTGTAGCAGGAGCCTTTTTTTATGCTGAATTTTGTCTCTATGGTTCGTAACCTTTGCCGAACATTTTTATCACCGTAATTGCTGCATGCCATAATTATCTGCTTTCGATATATGAGATTATATAGTAATTGTATTGAGCTGATTTCATTATAGCATGCCATGATGCTGTGCCCTATATCCGCGGGCGAAGTTTACTTCCCCAGGTTTCAAACCTGGCTTCTTTAAAAGCCGGGTCGGTTCCCCGCCTGCAAATTTCCCCGGAACAGTTGCAGTGCCTCATCGGCTATCTCATCCAATTAAATAGGCTTTAAATTCACTATACGCAGTGCCCATTTTTATAGCATGTTTTTCTTTATTTAAAATAGCAGCAACAGATCCTGGTACCGGAACCTTTTGATTAATGATAGGTTCCACCACATCATAGAATTTTACCGGGTGAGCTGTTTCTAAAAACATGCCCTTGTTACCGGGGTATGCTGATAAATACTTTTTTAATGCGATATAACCAACAGCGCCATGCGGATCCGGCAGGTAATTAAAAATTGAATATACTTCTTTGATGGCGCCCCTTGTATCATCATCATTAATGCTATAGCTGCTGAATATTTTTTTCAGATCACCCAGTTGCTGATGAAACAATTCAAGGATACGCACAAAGTTGCTCGGGTTGCCTACATCCATGGCGTTAGAAATAGTAGCGACAGCTTTTTTTGCCTGGTAATTTTCTGTTCTTAAAAATTCAGGCACTGTATTATTAGCATTGCAGGCGGCAATAAAATGTTTAACCGGAAGCCCGCTGATGTGTGCCAGTATGCCTGCGCAAATATTTCCAAAATTGCCGCTGGGTACAGAAATAACCGGTGGATTTTTTTTGTCGGCCCATTGCTTCCATGCAAAAAAATAATAAAACTGCTGCGGCAGCCAGCGCGCTACGTTAATTGAATTGGCCGAGGTTAGAAATAATTTTTGATTGATGTCCGCATCGGTAAACGCCTGTTTTACCAGTTGCTGGCAATCATCAAAGTTTCCATCCACTTCTATCGAACGTATGTTTTTACCCAGCGTGGTGAGTTGTTGTTCCTGGACGGAACTCACTTTGCCAGACGGATATAAAATAACAACATCAACCCCTTCCACATTGTAGAAACCATTGGCCACGGCGCCACCAGTATCACCAGAAGTTGCCACCAGCACCGTTACTTTTTTATTATTGCCTTTTACAAAATAGCCGAGGCAACGGCTCATAAACCTGGCGCCAATATCTTTAAATGCGAGGGTAGGGCCATGAAACAATTCAAGGGAAGATATGTTTTCGGTTACCCGTACCAGTGGTATTGAAAAATTGACCGTTTCAGCTACAATACGCTTCAAATCTTTTTCAGGTATGGCATCACCTACGTACGGACTGATAACATTAAACGCTATTTCTTCATTGGTAAAATTTTCTATATTGTCAATAAGTTCTTTTTTTACCTGCGGGATGATTTCAGGAAAGTACAGGCCTTTATCAGGCGCCTGGCCGTTAATTGTGGCGTTCCTGAAATCTACGATGGGCGATTGTTTATTGAGACTGTAATAATTCATCCTCTTTTTGTTTAATTAATATTCTCTTGCCTTCGCCGCAGATATGCTCACTGCAGGATTTTTCTCCGGCTCTCCCTGGTCAGTGTACCACCGGCCATTTTTGCAACGAACCCTTTTATAAATCCTTGTGACTTTAAAGAGGTCAGGTTTGGAACCCGGCGGAATAAAAGATTCAGGTACTGAAACTTGTTGTCTTTTTTATCGCCGCTGTTGGGTATGATTCTTTTTAAGAACTGCTCACAATTTTCACGCCTTCGTAATTAAGCGTAGTAACATAGGTCTTAAAATCAATACCCACTTGTACAAATATTTCTGTCATCACTTTTTCAATTTCCTTTGCGGTATGTTCTTCTTTGCTTAACATAAAAATAGAAGGACCAGAGCCAGAGATACCGCCACCCAACGCACCTGCTTCTTTGCTTCTTTTCTTTACTTCATCAAAACCCGGAATTAAAATACTGCGCACTGGTTCTATAATTACATCTTCCAGTGAACGGCTGATCAATTCATAATCATTTTTCATAAAGCCTGCAACAAGACCAGCAATATTTCCCCACTGTTTAATGGCATCCTTTAATAAAACTTCTTTGCGAAGTATCTGCCGCGCATCAGATGTTTTTACTTCAATCTGCGGATGCACAACTGTTACAAATAAAGATGGTGCGCTAAGTTGTATAATATCCAGCGGAAAAATAGAACGTATCAGTGTAACGCCTCCATAAATACAGGGCGCAATATTATCTGCATGCTTAACACCGCTGGCCAGTTTTTCTCCATTCATGGCAAAACGAACCAAATCTTCTTTAGAAAAAAAATTATTGAGTAAATGATTGGCGGCAACTACTGCACCTGCAGAGCTTGCTGCGCTGGAACCCAATCCACTGCCTGGTTTGATGCATTTGTCTACGATGAGATCAAACCCGATTTTTTTATCGGAATATTCTTCCATCAGGGCAATCAATCCCGCCCCCGCAACATTTTTTGCGGGTTCTGTTGGCAGGTCATATCCATCAATATGTTTTATCCTGATGCCGGGCGCATCGCTCAAACTGAGTTCCATAACATCCTGTGGATCGTTCAACGCCATTCCCAATACATCAAAGCCACAAACCAAATTGGCTACTGTTGCCGGGGCTAAAATTTTTACAGTCGTCATTTTACGTGATTCATTTGCGTTTTACTGCATTCCATTTATCGTTGCACGGTTCGCTTTTTGCAAGGCTGCTACCTTCAGTTTTAACCGTGGTACGATAAACATGTTATATTTTTGCTGCTCGTATAATATCTGCGAATACGCCTGAAGCAGTTACTTCGGCGCCTGCTCCGGCACCTTTTACAACCAATGGCTGCTCAGGATAACGCTCCGTAAAAAATAATACGACGTTGTCTTTTCCATATAAATGATAAAAATCACTTTGCGGGTCAATATGCTGCAAACCAACACCAGCACCGGTTGCTGAAGGCGCATACGATGCAACAAATTTCAATTTTTTGCCACTGCTGGCCGCTTCCGTATAAATCTTTTTGAAATGATCTTCTTCTTTTGCCATCGCGGCATAAAAATCATCTACCGTACCGGTCATGCATGAAGCAGGCATAAAACTTTTATTGCTAATCTGTTCCATCTCAAGATGTGCACCGGTTTCCCTGGCCAATATCATTATTTTACGCATCACATCGGTTCCGCTGAGGTCCAGCCGGGGATCCGGTTCTGTATACCCTTCAGTCTGTGCCTGCTTTACTACGTCCGCAAATTTCTTTGTACCATTATAATTATTAAAAACAAAATTAAGTGTGCCACTGAGTACCGCTTCAATTTTATTTATCTTATCACCGCTGCGCATCAGATCATTTAAAGTGCCTATTACCGGCAAACCTGCGCCCACATTGGTTTCAAAAAGAAACAGACAATTGTGTTCACGTGCGAGATCTTTTAATTTTTTGTAATATTCATACGGGGAAGAACAGGCTACTTTATTGCAGGCAACTACAGAAATGCTGCGTTGCAATAATTGATCATAGCTCATTGCCACGCTGTCATTGGCAGTTACATCTACAAAGACTGAATTACGCAGGTTTTTAGATTGTATCGTACCGATGAACTTCTGCAGGTCCATCTCGCCACCCTCTTTTAGTAAATCTTTCCACTTGTTTAAATCGATGCCGTCATCATTAAATAACATTTTTTTACTGTTTGCAATACCAACAACCCTGACCTGCAAACGAAGATGATGTTGTAAATATTCCTGTTGCTGTTGCAATTGCGCCATCAGTTTGCTACCCACATTGCCCACGCCGGTTACAAAAAGGTTGACCTGTTTATAGGTTGTTTCAAAAAATTCTTCATGCAAAATGTTGATTGCTTTCTTTACATCTGCAGTGGCTATAACGGCTGAGATATTTCTTTCTGAAGAACCTTGCGCAATTGCCCGAACGTTCACACCATTTCTGCCCAGCGCACCAAACATTTTACCGCTGGTACCCGGATGACTTTTCATATTATCGCCTACCAATGCTACAATGGATAATTGTTTTTCAACCACCAATGGCTCTACTTTACGGGTTTCTATTTCCCAGGCAAAAGTTTTGTCAATCACTTCTTTTGCTTTTGCAGTATGAACATCGCCGATACCCACGCAAATAGAATGTTCTGAAGAACCTTGCGTAATAAGAATTACGTTGATGGATGCGTTTGCCAGCGCTTCAAACAATCTTTTAGAAAAGCCTGGTATGCCCACCATGCCACTGCCTTCCAGGCTCACCAATGCAATTTTATTAATACTTGAAATACCCCGTATACTGTTACCATTTTTTACAGCGGTATTTTCTATCACTGTTCCATAATCCTGCGGGGCAAACGTATTTTTTATCCATACCGGTATGCTTTGATTCATCACCGGTTGTATGGTAGGCGGATAAATAACTTTGGCACCAAAATGAGAAAGCTCCATGGCTTCCTGGTAAGAGATATGCGGAATTACTTTTGCTGTTGTAACAAGCCTGGGGTCTGCCGTCATCATGCCGCTTACATCGGTCCAGATTTCAACCGTGGCAGCTTTTGCAGCTGCAGCAATAATGGCCGCTGTATAATCGGAACCACCGCGGCCCAGTGTAGTCGTCACACCTTCGGCGCTGCTTGCTATAAAGCCGGGAACAATAAATATTTTTTGTTTTGCACCGGTAAAGTATGTTCCGATTTTTTGATTGGTTGCTGCAAAATCAACTGGTGCATTGCCGTAATCTGCATTGGTTACAATCAGTTCGCGGGCGTCTTTCCAGGCACTGTCAGCGCCATCGGTTTTAAACCGGGCAGCAATAATTTGTGAAGACAGCAATTCGCCATAGCTCATCATCCGGTCTTTAGTTCTGGCAGATAATTCGCGCAGCAAAAAAATACCGTTGCAAATGTCTTCTATTTCATTACAGTTTTTTTTCACCATGCTGAGGATGCTGCTCTGCTGCGTAACTGGTATCAGCGTTTTTACAACGTCCATGTGGCGCTGCTCTATCTGCAATAAAATTTCTTTGTATTTTTCATCACCTTCCGCTGCCGCTATGGCACCATTAATCAACGTGTCTGTAATACCACCCAATGCCGAAACAACTACTATTGTTGTATCGTTTTTTGCCGCCGCTTCCACTATGGCGATCACCTTATTGATGTTTTCTGCATTTGCTACCGAAGTGCCGCCAAATTTTAAAACCTGCATATATTTTTGTTAGATGATTGTAATTTGTTTTCTGAAATAAATACAGTTACCCGTATTCAGTCAGCAAAAGCCCAATGGTTTATATGGAAATATACAACCCTTACCGGGTTGTTGAAGTGGTAATAATAATAGTAGATATTGTAGCCATTGCAGCCACAGAAACGTTCGCGTACGTAATATGATTGTTTAGTTGTACCACTTTTTTTAAGACGCCGAAGGTAATACCCGTAGTGGATATAACAATCGTTAGTTTTAATGATTTTCGGGCACTTTGCAGCAGCCCTGTCCTCCAAGCGAATCCATTACCTTTTACGGCCCCTGTTTCGCATCAAAATCTCCATCATATCCTGGAATGATGGTGTGTCCTCGTACCCGTTTTCGTCTTCAGCAATCAAATAAACCGCAATACATTCCTTTATAGCCGCCCGTAGTTTGCCACCTTCCAGTGCCAGGGTATGTTCTTTCATTCTTTCAATAAAGCGTAACCGTTCTTTTTTTTCATATGTAATCATGCTGACAACAGAACCATGATCTTTATGCAGAAACTGGAGCAGCGGCTGAAAGGCAGGGTTATTGAGTTGCATTTCTTTTTCTGTTTGCAGTTCTTTTACCTGGCTTCTTAAAACAGCTATATAGATTTTCAGTGTATCGTCTGAAAGCTTTTCCAGGTGGTCATTTTCAGTTGCCAGCCATTGCAGTTCTAATTTTAATAAAGCGGGTAAATCGTTTTCAGTATAGGCCCGTGTCAGCTCTTTCATGACTTCCTCCTTTTCTTTTTTTACTGTTTCGTCTACTTCAGTATCCGGATGCAGCAGTTTGGCCAGGCTCATGTAAATACTGCGTATGCTTCTCTTTTTTATTTCTTCCTGCTTTTGCAACTCAGACTCTTTTGCTAATTGTTTTTTTGTTTTCTTTCTTTTTTCTTTGCCATGCTGTTCCCCTATTTTTTGCCGCAGTTGTTCCTGCAGCCTCGCATAACCTTCAGCGCTGTCTTCATAATCGTCCATATTTATATCAAGACCAAACACGTCGAAAAATTGTTCTTGTAGGTCATCTTTAAGTTCTTCCCGTTGTTCCAGTAGCGCTTCATCATACGTTTTTCCAGAGAAGTCGTTATATAGTTTTTGCGTTTCTTCGTCTGGTATAATGACCACAAACGCATCGTCCAGCAAATCAAATATAACAGCCTCCACCTCGTTTTTTTGTTTTGATGTAAGTTTCACGGTTTTATAAACGGCTGCAAGTTTTTTTGCCAATATTATTTTTTGTTTTCCGAGATCTACTATTACCGGCGGAATCTCAGCATTGTACATTGTGCTTAGCTTAAGCAGCCGCTGTCCGTCGGCTTCAATCTGCGTTCTCAAGTCAGCAATTTGTATGGTAAGACGGTTAAATGCCTGCTGATTTTTACTCAGTGCATTTTTAGGTTGTTTTACCGTTAACACGCGCTTCGTGTTATTTTCGCCGCCAAACATAGATTGTTGCATACCAAATTTTTTGTAAAGCAAAATAATCTGGTAAGAAAAGAAAAAAAATCATTCTATGTTTTAATAACTTTTTGTAAACAATTTTAAAAATGGAGGGCTGGCTTTATACGTTGAATTTCTGAAATAATGATACGATTTTAACCTTTCGGGTGCCTGTGTTGCACAAAAAAATAAAGCTGCACGGCAATTCATTTTTTACCCGTATTTTCATTGCACGATTTGCTGCCTGCTTTATAAATACATACACCTTTAAAATTTTCATTATCAATGGATCATCAGTCTTCGCGCGGGTTACAGCAATTCAAGAATTATGTTGGTATCAAATTTCAGTTGTACAATAGTCTTTTTACCTCTTTACCTTTTCACCGTATTGAAAAGACCGGAATATTATTATCACTGCTTACATCTGATTGTGAAGATGGATTTAAAAAGAAGCAAAGCCCGGTAGAAATACTGGACGAATTCTTTGCCAAGCATACCGGCCAGCTTAACGAGCAGCAGCGGCTCGATTTAATGTTTCGTTTTGTTCAATATACAGAACGGCAGGTGGTATTGTTTGATGCCCTTGAAGACGCGTCATTCCGGGAAATAAATGATGTGAACGGGGCGGGTTCCCTGAAACATCTTGAGTCTGAAATTTTACAAACCGGCAGCCAGGATCAACTCACAGAAAAATTAAAACATTTTGCTATACGGCTGGTATTAACAGCGCATCCTACACAATTTTATCCCGGTTCTGTATTGGGTATCATCAACGATCTTTCTAAATCACTATCTGATAACAATGCGGCACAAGTGCATTTGCTTTTGCAGCAACTTGGCAAAACACCTTTTTTCAAACATATTAAGCCAACGCCTTATGATGAAGCGGTTAGTTTGATATGGTACCTTGAAAATGTATTTTATGCAGCTTCCGGCCGCATCATAAATTTCTTAAAGAATCAGTTCCCCGAATCAATCCCGGCAGACAATCCTATTATCACCATGGGCTTTTGGCCCGGTGGCGACCGTGATGGCAACCCCAATGTAAATTCCGAAATTACCCTGCAGGTGGCAGACGCGTTGCGGGTAAGTATCATTCGTTGTTATTATATGGATGTGCGTCGTCTTAAGCGCAGGATCACGTTCAAAGGCACAGAAGGAATACTGGCGGATCTTGAAAAAACATTATACAATAATATTTTTGTGCCGGGGCATCGTACCGAATTAAAAAAGGAAGAAATTATTGATCCGCTGAATAAGATTCGGGAAATATTAATTTATCAGCACAACAGCCTTTTTCTTGAATCATTAGAAAACCTGATCAGTAAAGTAAGCGTGTTTGGTTTGTATTTCGCTTCGCTGGATATAAGGCAGGAGAGTACTGTGCATACGAAGACATTGAATGTTATTGCCGCAAAGTCGGATGCGTTGCCGGCAGACTATTCCAAATTAACCAACCCTGAAAAAATAAATGCATTACTTGCTGTCACCAAAGCCGTGGATCCTGCAATAGTGGAAGATGCTGTGATGCGCGATACATTAAAAAGTACGGGCGCTATTAAAGAAATTCAACAATACAATGGTGAAGATGGCTGCAACCGTTATATCATCAGTCAGTGCAACAGCGCGCTGAATGTAATTGAAGTATTTGGTTTGTTTTTGCTGAATGGCTGGAAAAAGGAATCATTGACGGCAGATATCATACCGTTATTTGAAACCATTGACGATTTACAGGCGGCCTCAGAGATTATGCGTATTCTGTACGAGAATAAAGATTATCGTGCGCACCTGAACAGGAGGGGCAACAAACAAACTATCATGGTGGGCTTTTCTGATGGGACCAAAGATGGTGGTTACTTTATGGCCAACTGGGGTATTTACAAGGCAAAGGAACAATTAACAGCTATATCCAAAGAATATAATGTTGATGTTGTATTTTTTGACGGACGCGGCGGCCCGCCTGCTCGTGGTGGTGGTAAAACGCACAAGTTTTACGCATCCATGGGTAAGAATATTTCCAATAAAGAAATACAACTGACCATACAGGGCCAAACTGTGAGCAGCAATTTTGGTACGATTGATTCTGCGCAATTTAATATTGAGCAATTATTGAATGCGGGTATATCAAACGATTTATTTTCTACCCGGTCCGTAACAATGGAAGACGACCAGGAAGCCTTGCTTCAATCGCTGGCAGACGAAAGTTTTAAATCTTATATGAGTTTGAAAGATCACCCTGATTTTTTAAACTACCTGGCACATATTAGCCCGTTAAGATTTTATGCGGAAACTAATATTGGCAGCCGCCCTGCTAAACGTGCCGGCGGTGCAAAACTCAACCTGAAAGATTTGCGGGCTATTCCATATGTGGGTGCGTGGAGCCAGTTAAAGCAAAATGTGACTGGTTTTTATGGCGTAGGCACTGCGTTAAAAGAGCTGGAAAAACAAGGAAAATTTCCGGCGTTGAAAAAACTGTACCGCGACTCTCTCTTCTTTAAAACATTGATGGATAATTGCGAGATGACGATGAAGAAAACGTATTTTCCATTGACAGAATATCTTTCTGACCACCCAGTATACGGCGAAGTATGGAACAAGATGAATGCGGAATATGAACTGACAAAAAGATATGTACTACAACTTTCCGGCAACACTGAGTTGATGGAAGATTATCCTGTTGAGCAATTGTCGATACAAATGCGTGAAAGAATAGTATTACCACTGGTTACCATCCAGCAATATGCGATGTCAATGATGCGGATAATGGAAGAAAAACAAATTACCAATGATCCCATCAAAGAGAATTATGAAAAGATAGTGATACGCTGCTCATTCGGTATCATCAATGCCGGAAGAAATTCGGCGTAGGGCGAATGGTATTGGTCAGACTGGCTGTATGAGATGAGCCATCATTCATAAATTATAAATATAAAGCCATCACGTTACGGTGTGATGGCTTTTGTATTGGTTATGTTCATGCTAAAATATGTTCACGCAAAGAAAGCAAAGGAAATAAGACGCACTTTATAAATCAGGTTATAACAGTCCTGGTGTTTTTATATTTTTTTCGATTAGGGGGAAATAAAGTCACCCCGAAAGGTGACTGTAAAAAATGATAACATTCGGAATATATGCTGACAGTTAAACTGATTTATTTTCACGCCATTGTTTGTTCACCAATAATTAAATTATACTACGCGTTTTACTTCCTGTTTTTTTGCACCCATTTTTGCTGCTATTAAAATTTGGAGGGTAATGTATTTGCCTTTCATAAAAAGTTTTTGATGTGATTATTTTTTTTGTCGTGGTTGTGTTTCTTCATCAACCATTTAAATCTTACACTAAATAAGACGCAAGGGGATAAGCCATGTTACAGTTTACCCGGCATTTTTTTTAATTGAAGGAGTAACGCTGTGGTGAAATGATAAGTGGAATAAATGATATGTTTTGCCTCGTGTTCGCTGAAGGGAGACCTATATGAAAGATGCCAACGGTCTATAGCGTGTTCTATTTTGAAAACCTGCCAAGTTAAAAGTATTGGACGATGTGATAATAATACTTTTACACAATTATCTTATTGCGTGTTACCGTAGTACGCAGACGCTTGTATAATGCCGGGAAAGAATGAACGAAAAAAAATCCTGCAAATCAAAAAAAGAATCAGTTTAGAAAATAAGAGAATAGAAGAGATCAATCCCGTAAATCAAAAAATCCTATAAATCCCAGTTCAGACAGTTCATTTGGCCACATCAATCCGCACCTTTTTATTTTTTATTTTTTGATCTTTAATAAGGTGAAGGCTACTGCCCGCTTTGGATTTTCTGATCGCTACAAAAGAAAAAAAGTCTTTTACCTCAATCAGCCCGATATCTTCTTTCTTTAATTCGCCTTTATGCGATAAAAAGCCAACAATATCAATTTTGTTCACCTTATCCTTTTTACCGGCACCAATAAACAGGGTTGTCCATTTCGGCTTTTCGGGAAGGACAGCAATCTCAGGAAGCACTATTTCCTCTGTTTCACCGGTGATATAAGCGGGTATTTTTTCCTCGGGTGATAAAATCAGGATAACTGTTCCGCTGGCATCCATCCGGGCCGTGCGTCCATTACGGTGTGTATAAATGTCTTCCGTTTGTGGCAGTTGATAATGAATAATATAGCGGATATTTGGAATATCTAATCCGCGCGACGCCAGGTCTGTAGTTACAAGTGTGTTGGCACTGCCATTCCTGAATTTACACAGGGCACTGTCACGCTCAGGTTGTTCAAGCGCGCCATGATAAAATACATTAATAATTCCTTTTTCTTTCAAGATGGCGCTGGTTCTCTCCACCGATTCACGATGATTGCAAAAAACAATGGCCGAGCGGTTGCCCAGTGAGCAAATCAGCCTGAACAAGGTCTCTGCTTTGTCTTTGTCGGTGCTCTTGACAATTTTCACCCACAATTTCTCCGTTTCCAGAGCGCCGGTTCCTGAAAAATTTAGCCGGACAGGATCTTCCAATCCTATGAAAGCCGGAATTTCAACCGCTTCTGTTGCAGAAGTCAGGATTCGTTTTTTTACGGCTATTAATTTGCTGATAATAAAGGAAATTTCTTCGTGAAACCCAAGCTCCAGCGACTTATCAAATTCATCCAGCACCATCATTTTAATATTACTGGTATTGATGTTTCCCCGGCGAATATGATCCGCCAGCCGGCCCGGTGTACCGATGAGCAATGCGGGCGGTTCTAACAGGTTGTTTTCTTCCGTTTCACGTAAATGGCCACCGTAGCAGCAAGTGACCTTAAACGGCGTTCCCATCTTCTTAAATACCTGTTCTATTTGCAGGGCGAGCTCTCTCGAAGGAACAATTATGATAGCCTGTGCAAGCGTGTTTTCGGGGTCAAGTTGCTCAAGAACCGGGAGTAAAAAACCAATGGTTTTGCCAGAGCCGGTGTCAGACAATAATATAACGTTATCATGTTCTTTATTGGCCTTTACAGATGCCAGTTGCATCTCATTCAGCGCCTCAATTTCCAGGCTGGCAAGTATATCTTTTGTTGAATATGTTTTTGTTTGCATTGCTGCAAAAATACGAAACTTACTCCGGCCGGGATCACTCAATAAAATGGGCCTGTTTTCTGCTACGCGTGCTATATTTGATGATTAATACAGGCATCATAACAATTTAATTTATACCTGGATGTTTACCATAGAAAATGAAAACCTCACCATCATTATAAGCCCTAAAGGAGCCGAGTTGCAAAGCATTTATAACAGGCAGGCACAGCTTGAATATATGTGGAGCGGGGATGTGGCTTTCTGGGGGAAAAAATCGCCCGTCTTATTTCCAATCGTTGGTACATTGAAAGCGGATACTTTTTACTAT
>JBDUAY010000463.1:0-4529 GCA_040004415.1 Bacteroidota bacterium
CGCGTCGCGGACTGTGGGGCGTTACATCGCATGAGTTTGGACATAACTGGTTCCCGATGATAGTTGGAAGCAATGAACGCAAATATCCCTGGATGGATGAAGGCTTTAATACTTTCATCAACACGATGGCAGATAAAAGTTTCAACAATGGTGAATTTGCCAGCAACCGGCCGGTTAACCGCCAGTTGCTTGCAAGAGCATTTTACAACGACAGCGCAGAAGCAATTTTTACCGTGCCTGATGTGACCAATCCACGCAATCTCGGAAACGTTGCTTACGGCAAACCCGGGCTCGGCTTAACGATATTGAGAGAAAACATTTTGGGTGAAAATCGTTTTGACAGTGCTTTCAGTTACTATGTGCATCAATGGGCATTCAAACATCCTACGCCGTATGATTTCTTTCATTGTATAGAAAATTATGCGGGCGAAACGCTGGATTGGTACTGGCGCGGCTGGTTTATCAATAACTGGAAAATAGATCAGGCGGTTAAGGATGTGAGTTATGTACAAAATGATCCCAAAAACGGAAGCATTATAACCATTGCAAATCTTGAAAAATTACCAATGCCGGTAACTGTTGAGGTAACGGAAGCAGACGGAAAAACAAACCGTGTGAAACTTCCTGTAGAAATATGGCAGCATGGCGCCATGTGGAAGTTTAAATATAATTCTACCGGTATCATAAATAAAGTAGTAATCGATCCTGATAAATTATATCCGGATACAAATGGGAAAAACAATATTTGGCCCAGCGATAATTAATGTACGTGTGATGCGCCTGTCGTACCGCGGTTATTAAAATGCCGGATGTACCAGTTCAACTTTAACCGGGCATGATAGAAATCAAAAAAGCTGATTGGATAGTTATAAGTAAACTATCCAATCAGCTTTTTTATTTGGATATTCTACATGTAAAGCCGTTGACTAAAAACCTGTTGCCGCCCTGCCCCGGTGGGGCCATCAGGGCGGGTTCCGCTGGAACATTAAATCCTTCACGCAACGTAATAATATTTTTAATTCCGGATGGATAATGAACCCCAATATTGATACATTCTCAAAAATGTCTGCAATTAATTCTTATTTCTTTCTGTCCATAAATACGGGCGGTAGAAAAGTCTAAATCTCCGCAGAGTTCATTGTCCTCTTCAAGCGTTAAAATGCAATCAGCATGCGTTCCCATCATGAAAAAAAGATTGGACAAAATTCTGCAACCATCGTTTCTAAAAATAAAACTGGTATGTGCAAATGAATCACAATGTTTATTTCCGGATACTGTTTCTTCCGCTGATTCGAATACTTCAGGTACAGACTGTATTTCTTTTTTTACATCGCATAATGCAATTTTACCCTCACTGGTCAGGTAATAATATTGTGCTTTTTTATTCTGCAGGTAAGCTTTTGTCATAAAGCTATATTTATACGAAATTAGAAAAGTGCTGCAACCGGGCAACACTTTTATTTTATCAATAAATACATCAATTAAGTGCTTATGGCTGACCGGCACCTCCGGATTATCGATAAATTTGTCCGGTTGCATTTAAATGAAAAATAAAATACAGAAATGAAATAACCTATCTTTCTTTTATAAAACAGTAGTATGTCAATTTGTAAAACGGTTGCCCATCTTTTTTTATTCGTTTGCTTAATGGTTGCTGCGCAGGCACAACAAAAATTATCAGCCGATGGTCAGTTCCTTTTCAAAAAAGCAAAAACGAAGTTGAGCATTGCAGAGAAAACCCATTTGTTTGAACAGCTTGATATCAGATGGTCGGAGAACAAAAAACAATTTGTTGATAAAGATGATGTAGTGGAGGCAACGCCTTATTTACAAGCTAATTTTTTTCCGACTGATATCAATAACGATGGCACTGAAGAGATATTTATTGTACTGGTGAACGCAGCCCTGTTTGACGGGGCCGGCGCAAAGATCATTTTATTTACAAAAGATGCCGATGGATCTTATCAAAAAAATACCGAAATCCCTGCTGAAGACATTGTTCCGTTAACAAGGAAACACCTGGGTTATCCGGATATATTGTTGAGTTCATCTGAACAAACATTTATCATATGGAGATGGAATGGTAAGATCTATAAATATTTTCAAAAAGTAAGCGGACAGCAATTGCCAGACGGACCCAATAAAGGGCTTGAGGATATCAGCAATGCTTACCAGGGTTCTTTAAAACAGTAAGGGGTAGAAAATTGGAAAATTATAAAAAATAAATGAGAAGATTAATTTCATCCATCAACACAACCCTTGATGGATTTTGCAACCATACTGCTGTAATTGCTAATGAGAAACCGATCTGAAACTTGTAACGAAAAAAACGCCTGGCCCTGGGGTGGTGATAGTTAGTTATGAATTAGCAAAGAAGTAATTTAAGTTGAAGCAAAGCTACTTTTTGCCTGACAGCGCGAAATACGGAATTTAATACATTTTATTTCGATACATGCAGGGTACCTGTTTTTATTCATTGCAATTAAACTTGTACAGGATTAAATTATATTGGTAAATTTAAAGATGAAACGCCTTTCACTGCTGTTTGTCATCTGCCTCATGATCCTTAATTTGCGGATGAACGCACAGCCTTATGCTACGTGGACGAAAAATAAACTCACTTTAAGCAACGGTATTACAGAACGTATCATTCAGTTACCTGCCGTCAAAGGACCTTTTTTAACCACTTCATACAAACCTGTTCAAGGAAGCTTTGCCTATTTTACTGCCAACAATACAGATTTTCAATTTGAAATTAATCAACATATTTATTCAGGCAAAAGTAGCTGGTCACTAAAAAGTATACTGCCATTAACAGATTCAAAACAGGGTGATGGTGCAGCCGTAACGCTGATAAGTGAGGATGGTAAAGTTGAATTAACGCTGCAGTTTTTACTATATCCGGGTCTGCCAGTTATTCGTAAAAATCTCATAATAAAAAACCTGCGCCCGGAAACGGCGCAACTGGAATCTGTTGACGTTGAAAAATTTAATGTAACTGGTTATGGCGCCACTACTTTTAGTTGGATATGTCACGACTATGGACGAAGACGTTCTATTGGCCCATACGATGGAAATATGCAGGATGCGTTGGTAACGGTTCACAACAGCGATTGGCAACAAGGAGTTGTAATTGGCAACGAGGCCGCGGGTGTAATAAAACATACCAGTGTTTTTTGGAACGGGGAAACTATCTGCAGCGGGCTTACGCATAAGGATGCCCGTTATCCTTTCAGAAAGTATATCAGCGCAGGCGAATCGTTTACCACGCCCCAGGTATTTACGATGCTGTACAATAATCATAAGTCGCCGGATGAAATACTTAATACCGCGGTGGCTGATTTTGTACGAAAATATTTGGGCACGCGATTGTCTGCATTGGAGCAAAAACCAACTTTTGTTTATAACACCTGGGTGCCATTCGGCAAAAATATCAATGAACAATTAATTATGGAGCTGGCTAAATCAGCTGCGGATGCTGGTATGAAAGAATTTGTTATTGATGACGGATGGCAGGAAAACTATGGCGATTGGGTGATCGATAAAAAGAAATTTCCCAATGGTTTGAAGCCAGTTTTCGATTATATAAAATCTTTGGGCATGAAACCCGGGCTATGGGTAAGTGTTGGCAGCGCTTCGCCGGCTAGCAATGTTTTTAAATTGCATCCTGAGTGGTTTGTGCTGGATGAAAAACAGCAACCCACTAATCTTCATATTGAAGATGGCTCTTTGCGTACGGCCTGTTTTGGTACTGGATGGTATGATTATATAAAAAATGTTTTGATGAAGTTATCACTGGAATATGGACTTGAATATATGAAGCTTGATTTCACAGTTGTAACGAGCCCATACCGGTTCACTGCAAATCAAACCGGTTGTTATGCAATAAATCATCCCGGGCATGTGGATCACAATGAATCTTTGTATTCAAATTACGAGCAGGTGTGGAAATTGTTTGACGAATTGCATATGGCGAAACCCGATCTTTTTATTGATTGTACTTTCGAGACGATGGGCGGGTTACAATTAATCGACTATGCAATGCTGAAACATGCCGAGGGCAACTGGTTGTCAAATTTTAATGGCCCGGAGGCAAAAGTTGATCTGCGGATAAGAAATATGGCGTGGTGGCGCTCGCCCGCAATACCTGCTACTGCCCTGGTTATTGGTAACCCGGAGATGCAGGACACTGCCTGGGATTTACATATTAAATCCCTCGCTGGTGCATTGCCAATCATGCTGGGTGACCCAAGAAAGTTGTCAACTGCAGATTTAAAAAAATACAGGTTGTTTGCAGGCTGGCTAACGCTCATGGAGACCCGCTACCAGGTAATGTTGTACCGGCAGGATCTACCGGGTTTTGGAGAGCCCATGGAAGGGGCCTGGGATGGTTTTCAGCGAATCAATACAGAAACAAAAGAAGGTGGTATAATTGGTATATTCAGACATGGATCTATGGAAACCAAACGGCTGGTCACGGTTCAATATCTCGATCCTGGAAAAAGCTATACTGTTACAACAATAGATGG
>JBDUAY010000464.1:0-4521 GCA_040004415.1 Bacteroidota bacterium
ACTTCCTTGGTAAGGAAGAGGTCGTGAGTTCAATTCTCATCAACGGCTCAAAGTATAGTCAGTGGTTCAAAGGAATTGTTGATTTGGGATTTATTGATTTTGAGATTTAACTCGAACCATCTGTAATCCCGTAATATTGCAGTTGACATTGCTGGTTAAAGGTTGCGGATTCAGTTCCAATACTCCAAAATCTCCAAATCGGGCAATTCCAGAATATGAAATCAAAATTGTAAAAACACAACTTAAAAACCGATAACGATGTCAAAAGAGACTTTTAAAAGGGACAAACCCCACGTTAATGTTGGCACTATTGGCCACGTTGACCATGGTAAAACAACATTAACTGCAGCTATTACCGAAGTACTTGCTAAAAAGGGTATGGGTAATGTTGCTAAAAAGTACGATGAAATTGATGGTGCTCCTGAAGAAAAAGAAAGGGGTATCACTATTAACACAGCTCACGTTGAGTATCAGACGGCCAACCGTCACTATGCACACGTTGACTGTCCTGGTCACGCGGATTATGTAAAAAACATGATTACCGGTGCTGCCCAGATGGACGGAGCTATTTTGGTAGTAGCTGCTACAGATGGCCCCATGCCCCAGACAAGAGAGCACATCCTTTTGGCACGCCAGGTAGGTGTACCCCGTATGGTTGTGTTTATGAATAAAGTAGACCTGGTAGATGATCCTGAATTAATCGAATTGGTTGAAATGGAAATTCGTGAACTTTTGACCAAAAACGGTTTTGATGGTGACAATACCCCTATCATAAAAGGTTCTGCAACCGGTGCCCTGGCAGGAGATGCCAAATGGGTTGGTGCAATTGATGAATTAATGGATGCTGTTGACAGTTATATCCCATTACCTCCGCGCCCGGTAGATTTACCGTTCCTGATGAGTGTGGAAGACGTATTCTCTATTACAGGCCGTGGTACAGTTGCTACGGGTCGTATTGAGAGAGGCCGTATTAAAGTTGGGGAGGGCATTGAAATTGTAGGTTTAATGGAAAAACCATTGACTTCTACAGTAACAGGCGTAGAAATGTTCCGCAAATTGCTTGACGAAGGTGAAGCTGGTGATAATGCAGGTCTGTTGTTACGTGGTATTGAAAAAACACAGATTCGCCGTGGTATGGTATTGTGCAAACCAGGTTCTATCACACCGCATACAGAATTTAAAGGTGAAGTTTATGTATTAAGCAAAGAAGAAGGTGGCCGTCATACCCCATTCTTCCAGAAATACCGCCCTCAGTTTTATTTCCGCACAACGGATGTAACTGGTGAGGTTACTTTACCTGAAGGAACTGAAATGGTAATGCCTGGTGATAATACTTCGCTTTCTGTTACGCTTATTCAGCCAATTGCAATGGAAAAAGGTTTAAAATTTGCGATTCGTGAAGGTGGACGTACTGTTGGTGCTGGCCAGGTTACTGAGATCATTAAATAATATCGGGAGATAGCTATTAGCTTTTGGCTGTTAGCGTGTGCCTTTGGGTTGTTGCTAATAAAAAAATAAGCTATCTTTAAAATATCGCTAAAAGCTATTGGCCTAACCGCTAATAGCTTTTAGCTTTGATACGGGCATGGTGCAACGGTAGCATACGGGTCTCCAAAACCCTTGATCTGGGTTCGAATCCTAGTGCCCGTGCGGAGTAAAATGTGGAAATTTATTAATGTGGAATGCGTAAATGCATTTGCCTCGTAAGAATTTTCACATTTGTCATATTTGTCACATTTACACATTTATCAGATGAACAAAGTTTCAGCTTATTTCAGTGAGTCGTACAAAGAAATGGTGGAGAAAGTTACCTGGCCTACATGGGCAGAATTACAACAATCAACGCTGATTGTTTTGGTAGCTACATTTCTTATAACGGTGGTAGTTGGCGTTATGGATTTTGCTTCCAGCTCAGTTTTAAAACTTATTTACTCATTCTTTAAAGGGTAGTAATGGAAAATCAGACTCAGACTCAGCAACAGGAAACCAAATGGTTTGTGCTACGTGTAGTAAGTGGAAAAGAGCGTAAGGTAAAAGAGTACCTGGACAAGGAAATAGCCCGCGGCGGATGGACAGAAATAGTAAAACAGGTTTTTTTGCCCGTCGAAAAAGTATATAAAGTGCAGAATGGAAAGAAAGTTATGCGCGAGCGTAACTATTATCCGGGGTATGTTATGATTGAAATTTCTGAAGGTAAACTAAGCGACGATTTACGCGATACCATTAAAAATACCAATAGTGTTATTCATTTTCTGGGTAAAGAAAATCCAATTGCCCTTCGTAAGGCAGAAGTGAATAAAATGCTGGGTAAGATGGATGAGATGGCTGAAGCAGGTGGTGTAAGCATGAGCGAACCATTTATTGTTGGCGAAACCATCAAAATAATTGAAGGTCCGTTTAATGATTTTAATGGAATAATAGAAGAAGTTAACGATGAAAAGAAAAAATTAAAGGTGACTGTTAAAATTTTTGGCCGTTCTACACCGGTAGAGCTCAATTATATGCAGGTTGAAAAAATAAATTGATTTTTTTCTCCTGTATGTGCAGGTAATACTAAATCGTTACATCCTTAGTATATTTCATATATTTATTTTTTTTATTTAATGTTATTAATCCTATCTTAATACTCAAACTTTCTGTTTGAACAATAAATGAGTAATTTAGTGCTGCATGTAGCATGCATAATTCGCTCTATATTTTATAAAAAAACGCTCCAGTATCAACTTTGATAAACCTTTTCATCAATATTGATAACTATTATGAGAGTTGCCCACCTCGTTATTACATATACAAACCCTTTACAGACAGAACGGATGATCCGCAGGATGGAACATCCGGACTTTGATTTTTATATTCACGTTGACAAGAAGATTGACATTACTTCACACTTATTCCTCGCAAAAATTCCGAACGTTTATCTCATTAAAGACCGTGTGGATGTGGTTTGGGCCGGCTATAAAACAGTGGAAGCAACACTTCGTTCCGTTAAAGAAATTTTCAGCACTGGCAGAAATTATGATTATATCCACCTGATGAGCGGACAGGATTACCCCATAAAATCAGCTCCGTTCATTCATGATTTTTTCAACTTAAATAAAGGAAAAGAATTTCTTCAGTTTGAGCATTTTGATGAATGGGCTTCGGAATCATATCCCCGGATAAGAGAATATCATCTCACCAATTATAAGTTTCCCGGAAGGTATTATTTTCAGCGGCTGATGAACAAACTTCTGCCTGCCCGTAAGTCGCCGTTGCCAATGGAATATTATGGATCATCCATGTTTTGGGCGTTGACAAGTGATTGTTTAAGATATATAATCGATTTGATCGAAAAGAATTCAAAACTCAGAAGGTTTATGCAATTTACCTGGGGTTCAGATGAATTTATATTTCAGACACTGGTAATGAATTCATCTTTTGAGAAAAATGTTGTAAATGACAATTTACTTTTCCTGGACAGGGTCAAAGGCGCGCCCCATCCAAACATTATAACTGTTGGCCATTTAAACGAACTGATTGGCTCAAAAAAACTTTTTGCAAGAAAATTCGACCTCAATACTGATGCTGTTGTCATGGATAATCTCGACAGGCACCTCAGCCAGGATAATCACTACCCCGGAATTTTGCCAAAACTGGCAATGACCAGCAATATAAATTAGTGCTTTTAAAAAGTTGTCCGCTAAAAATATTTGCCTACTTTTGCAGTCCCAAAAATAGTTCTTTTAGAAAATGAATTTGGGAGTCCAGGTAAACATCTGGACGCTAACACCAAAAATTAAAAACATGGCAAAAGAAATTTCAGGTTTCGTAAAGTTGCAGTGCAAAGGCGGACAAGCCAATCCTGCGCCCCCAATTGGTCCGGCCCTTGGTTCTAAGGGTGTAAATATCATGGAGTTCTGCAAACAATTTAATGCAAGAACACAGGATAGGATGGGTAAAGTTCTGCCGGTATTAATTACCGTGTATACAGACAAAAGTTTTGAGTTCGTTATCAAAACTCCTCCCGCAGCCGTTCAGCTGATGGACGCAGCAAAAATTCAAAGTGGTTCTAAAGAGCCAAACCGCAACAAAGTAGGTAAAGTTACCTGGTCAAGTGTAGAAGCGATCGCCAAAGATAAAATGGCTGATCTAAACTGCTTTACCGTCGAAAGCGCAATGCGCATGGTAGCCGGCACCGCCCGTAGTATGGGTTTAACTGTTGATGGTAAAGCCCCCTGGGAAAATTAATTTCTTATCACTTAAAATTTTGAGCTATGGCTATCAGTAAAAAAAGGAAAGTTGCGAATGCAAAAGTAGATTCAAGCAAAGCATATTCATTAAAAGAAGCATCCACCCTGGTTAAAGATGTAAACATCACCAAATTTGATGCTTCTGTTGACTTACATATTCGTTTGGGCGTAGATCCTAAAAAAGCAGATCAGGCAGTAAGGGGTACGGTAACACTTCCTCATGGCACCGGTAAAACAAAAAAAGTATTGGTATTGTGTACACCTGATAAAGAAGCAGAAGCAAGAGCTGCAG
>JBDUAY010000465.1:0-4514 GCA_040004415.1 Bacteroidota bacterium
AGTTACTTTTCATTGTTTATTTCTAATTTAAAAACCATCAACATGCTAATTCTTTGTGTACAGCGTAACCACACTATTGGCAGGCAATAAAATATTATCTGAGCTGTTCACAACACCTGCCTCAACACAATTATCTGTTGCAGTAGTATTGAATTGATTAAACTGTGCGTTCGCGGTTCCTGCCAATTTTATGACCCGCGCTTCTGTGTTATCGTTAATTAATACAATAGTGGTTTCCTGATTGGTATCATGTTTAAATGCGACCGGGAATATCTTACCTGATTCGGCAGCTTCGGCGCTGATGCGGACGGCCCCGGGTTTTATCCAACGGTAAAAATTTTTTGATGTATAGTAGCGGCTGCTTTTAGTGCCGGATGAACTCATTAAACTGTATTCATCCAGTGTACTGGTGCTGAGTGTCCAGAAAACCCAGGCAGATACATTGCCAAACTTCAACGCAGTGTAAATCGCTTTTGCCAAAGCCATCGCCCCGCTCCAGTCGTTTTTATACCCGGAAGTCTCGGTCATCCACAAAGGCTTTCCATATTGTGCTCCCCAGCTATACATCGTTTGCCAGGTTTTTGCGTCGGGACTGTTGGCCGTAACACCGTCCAGTGCATAGCCATGCACCGCTATAATATCTGCATATTGCCTTGCTTCAATATCATTCAGAGAAGGCATCACCATTCCTGAAACGCCATCGGTGTAACCAACATCTTCCGGGAGAAATAATTTTGTTGTCAATCCCTCATCTTTGAATCGCTTACCGACAATTTTCAGCAGGTCACGCATAGCAGATCCATTATAAAGACAAGATTGGTACATCTGCGAAAACCGTGGCTCATTTTGTATACTGAAGGCATAGAGATCGATCCCGGTTTGTTGCTTAAGAATTTTTATATAGGCGATACACATTTCGGCAAACTCATTGTACATGTCTGTGCGCAATTGGTTGTCTGTTGCCGAAGGGCTGGGGTTATATACCGGGGCGGCGTTTGCATTCATTCCATTATCAATTCTATTGTTGGTTTTCATCCAGTATGGCGGACTCCAGACTGTTGCAATAAAAGTATTGATACCAGCGGCTTTGGCATCTTTAAAAAATTGCAGCCGCGTGCCCAATGGATTATGTTCACCAGAGATAATGGTATTTAGATTGTATTTAGAAAGATCAGTTATAAAAGGATCGGCATTATCATTTGTGTATTCAAAATTGGTGGGCACTTCATCACGAATAATACTTACGCCTAAATCTGTAAGACGATTGATATAGTCCGCACTGGTATAAGGGCCGTTGCTCCATGGTACGTCCTGCGCACCAAAGCCGCCAAAACCTGTCATGGTTTGATATTGGATGTTGCTGTTTATAGTAACGGGTGTTATGCCAGTATTGATATTTACACTTGCAGTAACAGCCGGAGATTTGCCATCTGTTACCGACACCCTAACAGTATATTGACTACCTGCAGGATAATTAAATGATATCGTACTGCCTGCTTCTTTAATGGTTCCTTCTCCAAAATCCCAGGTATATTTCAATGGGTCATTGTCGGCATCGCTGGCAATGGCAGTAAATGTGAAAGCGAAAGGGTTGATGGTTGTCAGCACAGCTTGCATGTTTACGACCGGAACTGAATTTGCCTGTTCCGTTTTGCGTGACTTGTTGCAAGCGCCGAATGGAATGATAAAGAATAGCAAGTATACAATGATAAGAGAATGTTTCATGCTTGTACTTTTTAAAAAGGCTCCCTGGAAAGAGAGCCCTTTAACAAATGCCTGTTGCTTATGAAAAAATATTAGTATCCGGGATTTTGTTTCATATTAGGGTTAACGTCCAGCTCACTGTTTGGAATAGGCATGTAAAGATGTTTTGTAACATCAAACGCCATCGCTACATTGGAGCTGAAGAATGCATTGTTCAGTGTAATAATGCCCTGCATCTGCCACCTTCTCAAATCAAACCAGCGCTGGCCTTCGCCTGCCAACTCAATAAATCTTTCATTTATAATCCAGCCCATTATTTTTGTTTTGTCTGTTTCCGCTGTTGCAAAATTTGCGGGTACAGTTCCGGCGGAGGCCATGTTCCTTGCGCGGGTTCTTACCTGATTAATCAAAGCAATGGCGTCAGTGGTTAATCCGCCAGACTGCAAAGTTGCTTCTGCTTTCAGCAGCAAAACGTCTGCGTAACGAAGTATACGCGGATTATTGGCAGAGGCCACATTTGTTTGGGTGAATTTATCCCTGGTTATATACTTGCGGATGGTTTTATCGGATACGTTCAGGGTTGTATCCAAACGCGGATCGCCTGCATCAAACGCGGCCACCAGTTTTGGGGTTGCATAAAAACGTGACTGACCATTAAGCGAAACATTATTATAAAATCCCCAGAACGTTGACATCGACCCTACGGCATTATCAAAGTCGTTGGAGAGCCATACATTATCGAGTCCAAATGGTTGCGTAGCCTGGAATTCAAAAAGTGACTCTGGATTGTTTTCTGTATCGAAAGCAAAATTATCGGCGAAGTTGGGCACCAAACTAATTCCTGTAATCTTATTGAAGGCAGCAATAGCAGCAGTATAATCTGCAGTTGTTTTTGTAGCAGAAGCTTTAAACACCAGCGATTTTCCCAGCATGCCGTTGGCCGCATTAGCGGTTACCCGTCCCCGGTTGGTGGCATCCCAGGCAGCAGGCAGTAATCCGGCTGCATCGCCAAAATCTTTTATAGCCTGCTCCAGTAATTGTGTACCCGTTGTATTGGAGGGTGTAAATTGACTGGACTCTGTAACGCGGTCGTTCCTGAATGGGGCGGTACCATAATAGTTCCACAAATAATAATAAGCAAGGCCCCGCAAAAACAGGGCTTCTCCCTTATTATAATTTTTGAGGTTAGCAGTTATGTAAATACCTTCTTTTACATCAGCCACTTTTTGCAGCACCACATTGGCACGTGCAATCATCTGGTACCAGATAGTGTACATGTAGGTTACACTTCCATTACTGGGTTGCAATTGGCCAAATGTCTCAAACGCCTGGTTGCCATCATTGGTAGTGATATCATCTCCTTCAGCAAAATTCATGGGTGCCAGCGAACTTCCGCCATTATACCAATACACATCACTTAGTTTGGAATAGACGCCGTACACAGCTTTCTGGAAATCTGATTCCTGTGTAAAATAATTGGCTTCAGTAGGGCCATGCGGTAAAAGGTCGAGTTCCTTTTTATTGCAACTTAAATTAAAAACAGTGCAGGTTATCAAAACCAGGAACACCGCTTTAAAAATATATTGTTTCATAACGTAATTAGTTTATTTAAATATTTTAGAATCCCGCAGTAACGCCTACCAAAAACTGGCGGGTAACAGGTATCACATCGTTCTCCGGATCAAGACCTTTGTATTTGGTAATCGTAAACACGTTTACTGCGCTTACATATATCCGTATGTTCTGCGCAACTTTTGTCTTGCTTAAAATACTGGTTGGTAGTTTATAGCCCAACTGTATATTTTTCATCCGGAGGTAACCCGCATTTTCCACATAACGGTTCGATATGCGATTGAAGGCCGCCGGGTCTCCGTAAATGGCACGCGGCATTGTTGTTGAGTGATTGGTTGATGTCCAGCGGTTAAGTGTAGTAGCCCATTGATTGGCTGCACCTCCCATCGATTCAAGTCCAGATCTTACGCTGTTGTATTTCTGCACATCCCCGATGCCCTGGAAGAAAACATTGAGGTCAAAGCCTTTCCAGCTGGCGGCCGCAGAAAAGCCATAATAATAACCAGGAATTGTTTTTCCCAGATATGTCCTGTCATTGGAATTGATCAGGCTATCCGGCGTTTTGCTAAACCTGTCTTTTGAACCTGCTGCAGGATTTCCATACACGTCCTGGAAATACATATCACCCGGTTTGTAAGTATAGCCACCAATATTTGCATCGCCTTTGGGATGTGCTGTTTTCCATGCATCAATCTCTGCCTGGTTTTGGAAGACGCCACCCACTTTATATCCCCATAAATAGAACATGGAATAACCTTCTTCAATTCTACCAAACTCATTGCCTATGGGCGAGCCCCCATTTAGCTTCTGCACAGTATTTTTTACCGTTGTGATATTACCGCCCACATTTATGTTAACCGCACCTATTTTACTATTGTATCCAAGTTGTAATTCAATCCCTTTATTGCTTACCTGTGCCACATTTAAGTTAGCGGGTTGCTCAATACCAGTATTTGGAGGAAGGGAAACGGATTGAATAATATCATAGGTTGTTTTACTGTAGTATTCAGCAGTAACAGAAAACCGGTTTTGAAATAAAGATGCGTCAACGCCAATACTGCTGGTTCTTACTTTTTCCCAGGTCAACGTTGTGTTAGCAAAATTCGGTAGGGTGGCGCCCTGGTTTTGTGTTCCAAAAGCATTGCCATTGCCGGAACCGAAAGGATAGTCTGATGTTAAACTGACATTGGATAAAAACTGGTAAGGACCTGCTGATTGAAAATTTCCCAGTCTTCCCC
>JBDUAY010000466.1:0-4507 GCA_040004415.1 Bacteroidota bacterium
GATTATGATGAAGGCGTTTTGCTTGACTATGGCTTTATGAAAGGCCTTATCAATGAAAAAAATGCGGACCCGGTTATTGTATTGCAGGGTAAAGATAATGTGCCGATGAAAATGCTGCGCGATGATGTGCAGGGTGCCATGCGTTCCATCAGGAAAATAAATCCATCGCAGGCCGATAATTTTTCAATGAACGATATTGAATCTTTTGGTGAATTTATGGCGGGCATTTTTTCCGGCGTTAATACAGGTGGATGGTTTATTGCAGGCCTGTCTTTAATTGTGGGTATGTTTGGTGTTGCCAATATTATGTTTGTAACTGTGCGCGAGCGTACCGGACAGATAGGATTAAAAAAAGCCATTGGTGCCAAACGTTCCAGCATCATGACGGAATTTTTACTGGAGTCTGCTTTTTTATGTTTACTCGGTGGCGCAATAGGGTTGCTGCTGGTGTATATCCTTACCAAAATAATATCACCGGTGATTGGGTTTCCCGTTACTATCTCGTTTAATATTTTAACACTCGCTATCAGCATATGCGTTATAACCGGCATATTAGCCGGAATTATTCCCGCATTTATAGCTGCCAAAATGGATCCGGTGGTGGCCATCAGAAGCAAGTAGGGAGAATCGAAAGTTGATATGCTGAATGGTTGATAAGTTGGGCTGTGTCGTCCTGCAACGTACTATATTTGCAAACTCAATCAATTAATCAATCAACAAATCGACCATCATACTCGGCATAGAATCATCCTGCGATGAAACGGCGGCATCTGTCTGCGTGGATGGACGTATTCTCACTAATTTTATTGCCAGTCAGCCGATACACGAACAGTATGGCGGCGTAGTACCTGAACTTGCCAGCAGGGCGCACATGCAAAATATTGTACCGGTTGTTGACACAGCATTAAAGCAAGCCCATGTTTCTTTGCAGGATCTTTCTGCCATTGCATTTACACAGGCTCCGGGTCTTATCGGCTGCTTATTAGTAGGTGCGCAGTTTGCGAAATCATTGTCTTTATCGTTACAAATTCCATTGATTGCCGTGCATCATATGCAGGCGCATGTACTGGCTAATTTAATTGGCGATAACAAACCGGCGTTTCCCTTTTTATGTCTTACGGTAAGTGGTGGTCATACACAGATTGTTTTATGTGAATCGCCTTTGCAACTACAAATAGTCGGGCAAACCATTGATGATGCCGCAGGGGAAGCGTTTGACAAATCAGCAAAATTACTGGGCCTTCCCTATCCTGGCGGGCCACTGATTGATAAATATGCACAAACAGGAAATCCAAAACGTTTTCAATTTGCAGAGCCGCAAATACCAGGGCTCGATTTTAGTTTCAGCGGTGTAAAAACATCGATTCTTTATTTTTTGCAGGCTGAAATAAAAAAAAATCCCAATTTTATTGAAGAGAACCTGGCCGATTTATGTGCTTCCATACAGGAACGTATCATCAGCATACTGCTTTCAAAGCTTACACATGCCGCGGCGCAAACCGGTTTAAAAAATATTTGCATTGCTGGGGGCGTATCAGCCAACAGCAGATTACGTACAGCATTGCAACAACGCGGACAACAAAAGGGTTGGCAAATATTTATTCCGCCTTTTGAATATTGCACTGACAATGCTGCTATGATTGCCATTACCGGTTATTATAAATTGATGGCGGGACAAACAACGAATCTTTCAGTAAGTGCGCATGCAAAATCTGAATGGTAATAAAAATATACACGATGGAAAATTTACAACACACCGTCATTCCGGTACTACGGATTTTTGATATCGCAAAAACAAAGGAGTTTTATATTGACTGGCTGGGCTTTATTATTGATTGGGAACATCGCTTTGGTGAGAACTTTCCCTTGTATATGCAGGTATCGAAAGACAATATTAAACTGCATCTCACAGAGCACCATGGAGATTGCAGTCCGGGTGCAAAAGTATTTATAGTGTTTGCCGACGGACTAACGGCATACCATAGCTGCTTAAAAGAAAAAGATTACCGTTATATGAAACCGGGTCTTGAAAAGGCCCCATGGGATGCGCTTACGATGGAAGTAATTGATCCTGCCGGTAACAAGTTACTTTTTTCAGAATCAACAAAAAAATAAGGGTTGATGCCAAACAATTATTTCCAGTTTAAAGAATTTACCATTTACCAGGACAGGTGTGCACTGAAAGTAAGTACAGATAGTTGCATTTTTGGTGCCTGGCTTGCTAAAAAAGTAGCTGGCTTTCAATATCATGTCTCCAGCTGCCTGGATATTGGCGCAGGTTCGGGTTTATTAATGCTGATGCTTGCGCAGCAGTTTCCCGGCAATATAGATGGAATTGAAATAGATGCATCATCTTACGAACAGGCAACAGAAAATATTGCCGGCAGCAGCTGGTACAATCGTTTAAAATTGTTTCACAACGATATAAAATTATTTTCGCTACCGCATCAATATGATCTTATTATCAGCAATCCGCCGTTTTTTGAAAATGATTTAAAATCCGCAAGCAGCAAATACAATTTCGCCAAACACAATGATGGATTAACGCTGCAGGATTTGCTGGAAATAACGGCCCGGAATTTATCTGAGCGCGGTGTGTTTGCTGTGCTGCTTCCGTATCACCGAAGCGCGTGGTTTGAACAGTTAGCCGCGAGTTATGGGTTATATGTAACAGATAAATTGTCTATACGTCAAAGTTTACACCATCCATGCTTCCGCACTGCATTCATGATGAATAAAAAAAATGCCGGCGTTCAGAAAACAGAAGAACTGTTAATACGTCAATCCCAGGACGTTTATTCGTATGCGTTTATTGCATTGCTGAAAAATTATTATATGTATTTGTAGAGCGTTCATTCCCTTTTCCTCTCACCTGCAGCGCTCTTCGCTCCATTCCGCGGGATCGGGGTTGAGGGCTAAATAGCCGGGGATGAAGTTGCATACGCCCGCAAATATTCAAATGCTTCTGTCAATTTTCCATCCTTTATCATCGTAGCGCGATCGATAATATCAGAGCCCCCTTTTAATAGATCTTCCAGTACATATTTTATTAACTGCTCTCCAAAATAACGACTGGCGTCGCGGGGCAGTTCATTGGGTAAATTACCAACGGCCATTACATCAATAGAAGTTTTCAGATAAGGTAATGTTTTATTAAATGTTTTTTTATCGGTACCATAGACCGGGGTGTCTATTGATTGGTCACCAAGGTTTATGGGTACAGAGCCATTGGCATCGTCTGTAATATCAGCAATGGTTTGTATGATAAAGTTATCCGCAGTAATATCTGATTTTTCAAACAGTCGGGGGTAAGTGGTGTCCCAATACACGCCATTCATCAATATATCCGTTTGTGTTGCATAGGGCAAAAAAAGGCATTGGTATGCAGCCGGGTTGTTGTGAAACTCTTCCCGGTTGTATTTGCCTGTTCGTATATTGCCGTACAGATCAGGCCCTTTTAATTGTGTGTACACCGGATAGGAAAAACGTCTCACCAAATATTCATCTGGCTCAACTTCATGAATGCCCATCAGGTTCATAATTTCAAGTATGCCATGTGCTACACGGCCTGAGCCGGTGATGGCAATTTTTACATTGGGCAGGCGCAACCCGAAATAGGTATGGATCAGTTCCCTGAAATTATTTTGTTTGTACACCCTGTCGAGACTGAATAACCCTGTTCTGTTTCCATAGGCCATTATACCATTGTGCGCGCCTACGATACCGGCAAAAAAACCGAAACCAATGATGCGCTGGCCATCGTCGTGCTCCAGGCACTCATAGTCGATCAATGTTATTTTTTTTTCGATCAGCGTTGCAAATAGCAGCTGATTATGTGGTTGCTTCTTTTTTGTGTGCGAAAAGAACATATACGTTTTGCCTGGTAAGAGCATGCTTACTGGTACTTCTTTAATACCCAGCAAAACATCGCAGGCACTCATATCTTCCATCACCTCTACCCCTGCCAGCTGGTATTCTTTGCCGGTAAAACATCGAATGGCACAGGTTTGTGCAACAATTTTGACATCAGTTGAGTTTTTATGAATCCATTTGCACTGCGACGGGGTAAGTGCTACGCGGTTATCGGCGGGAATTTTTCCTTCTCTGATTAAACCAATAGTAAGCATGACACGTTTATGTTTCGGTGGCAATTTACATTTTCATTTTTACCCGTTACCTTTATGTAAGCAATAAACCCCGGTTAAATTGTAATATGGTTTTTTTTAACAAATTTTGGAGCCTGATAAGGAAAATATTTCTGCCTAAAAAGAGCTGTTGCAAATAAAGCAGCCAGATCCAGGAAAATATTCCGTTTGTATTTTGGACAAAATAGCCGCAATGCGTAATATTGCAGCCCGTTGCAAAAGTGCAGGTCTAAGATGTACAGTGTAAGGTTTCGTTTTTTGATTATATCCTTCGCTTAAACAGATGGCGGGTACTTTAAACATCAGTAAGCCCATGTGGCGGAATTGGTAGACGCAGCAGACTCAAAATCTGCCATTCGCAA
>JBDUAY010000467.1:0-4506 GCA_040004415.1 Bacteroidota bacterium
TAATAAGAATCAGGTCCGTGCTTCCGTTCAAAATGTTTTTTAATCAATGCATCTTTCAGTCTTGGTGTATCATGCCTGATTTGTTCTGTTAAATAAGACATCTGCGCAATGGTTTCCAGCACGGCACTGTTATACACGGCTTTCTCCGGTGTTTTGCCCCAGGTAAATGGTGCGTGATTGCCAACAAGTATCATTTCAACTTCTTCATAATTCAGTCCTTTCTCCTGCAGAAAATTCATGATTTGAAAACCCGTTTCATGCTCATAATTTCCTTTGATCATGTCATCGCTCATCGGGGGCGCACAAGGTATATCAACCGTATTGTGATCTGCATGCGTAGTTCCATAAATAGGAATATCACGTTGCGATTGCGCCCAGGCCGTTGCATAGGTTGAATGCGTATGCACAATTCCCCCAATTTTTTCCCAGTGTTTATATAAGACTGCGTGTGTCTTTGTATCGGAAGATGGCCGCAGATCTCCCTGAACCGTTTTACCATCAAAATCTACAATCACCATTTTACCCGGCGTTAAATCTTCATACGGCACACCGCTTGGTTTGATAGCAAATACACCCAGCGCTCTGTCGGCGGCGCTTACATTACCAAACGTAAATAACACAAGATTGAGTTTTGGCAACTGCATATTTGCCTTATACGCTGACTCCTGTATGTGTTCATACTTACTCATAATGCGGGTAATTTTGAATTCTCCTGGCAAACCTGGAAAAACATTACTATATACTTCAAAATTTAAAATAAATTAAAGTGACTAATTTCCCTCAATAAAGCTTCCCAGGGCAGTGTACTTAGCGTATCGTTTTTTATAGATCGCAATATTTTTCTTATCCGGAAAATATTCTGTATCGAAGCCCTGGCCTATCGCCTGCATAGCATCTTCTACTTTTTCATACACACCAGCAGCGGTAGCAGCAAACATTGCGGCGCCCAATGCACAGGTTTGTTCAGATGTATGAATGCGGATGGGCATATCCATTACATCGGCCATCATCTGCATAATAAACGGCGATTTTTTTGCCACACCGCCAAGCCCAATCAAACCTTTTACCGGAATGCCTTCTTCATTAAAACGATCCACAATTTTCTTTGCACCAAAACAAGTTGCTTCTACCAGCGCTTTAAACATGCGTGGTGCATCACTGCCCAGGTTTAGCCCGGTGAACGCACCTTTCAGCAATTGGTTTGCATCGGGCGTGCGACGGCCATTGAGCCAATCGACAGCCAGTTCGCTGTTTTCATCTAACGGTAATGCAGCTGCGCTTTTACTAAGTTCCGCAATTATCTTATCGCCGGCTTCTTTTTGCAAAGCGGAGACGGTTTGCGCATCCACCAAAGTAGTTTGTGGTAATATACTTTGCAGCGGCCATGCCAATACGTTTTTAAACCACGCATACGCATCGCCAAAGGCAGACTGACCTGCTTCCATCCCCATCATACCCGGAATGATAGAACCAGGCACTTGCCCGCAAATTCCTTTAATTAATTTATCGCCCACCTCCGCAACCGGCGCAATCAGCATATCGCAGGTAGACGTGCCCATTACTTTGCTTAAGTGATATGGCTCTATTTGTCCGCCTACTGCACCCATGTGCGCATCAAATGCACCCACGCCAATGATGGTATCAGCTGGCAGTCCCAGACGCTCTGCCCATTCTTTTGAAATAATTCCTGCAGCCTGATCTGCCGGGTAGGTATCAGTAAAAAGATTTTTTGTAACACCTTGTAACAATGGATCCCAGGAAGCAAAAAAATCATCGGGCGGCAATCCGCCAAATTCCTTTGCCCATAATGCCTTATGACCGGCTGCACACACGCCGCGTTTCATGGCATGAACATCTGTACCGCCTGTCAATAAAAATGGAATCCAGTCGCAATGCTCTACCCATGAATACATCGCGCTTCTGACGCCTTCATCTATTCTGCGAATGCGAAGCAACTTGGCCCAGAACCATTCTGAAGAATAGATGCCGCCAACAAATTGCAAATAATTCACCGGGAATTTTGTTGCATGCGCATTCAATTCCGCCGCTTCGTTTACAGCTGTATGATCTTTCCACAACACAAACATGGCATTGGGATTATTTTCAAAAGCAGGCAACAAAGCCAATGGTGTTCCTGCAGCATCTACTGCTACCGGCGTGGAACCCGTAGTATCAATAGAAATACCTTTTATATTGGCCGCTACTGTTGTACCGGCCTTTTGTAAACATTCTTTAATGGTAGCTTCCAGTCCTTCTGCATAATCCAGCGGGTGCTGGCGGAACTGATTAAGGGAAGCGTTGCAAAATAATCCATCTCTCCACCTGGGATAATAAAAAATGGCGGAACAAAGTTCTTCGCCGCTACGGGCATTCACAATTATGGAGCGAACGGAATCGGTGCCATAATCAACCCCTATTACAAAGGCATCTGTCATAATTTGCTGGCAAGCTATTGAAACACCAAGATAGTAATTATTTTAAAATAAGTGTCAGTTTAACATTTATTTTTTCCAGGCTTGATTTAACGTAGTGACGGAAGCTGGTTACGGGGTTTCAGCAGCAAATAACCCGTTCAGCGCCGCATCGTTATAATCCTTCACAAAAGCCAGGATATTTGTAAATTCAGCAAATTCTTCCGGGCCATGCATAGTCGTAAGCACAACTGTTTTCATCCCTGCATTTTGCGCAGCTTCCACCCCTTTTGGTGCGTCTTCAAAAACAACACACTCTTTTGGCGACACCTGTAAGATTTCGGCCGCTTTGAGGTACGTTTCCGGATGCGGTTTGCTAATTTCCACGTCGTCTGCGCTTACAATGGCAGTAAAATAATCGCGGAGATGCAGATTATCAAGCACAAAATCAATATTAAAAGGAATAGCCGCCGAGCCGATGGCCATTTCAATGTGATTAGCCTGTGCCTTTTTCATAAAAGTTTCCAGGCCGCTTATCAGCGCAAGATGCGGAAGATAGGTCTCCTGGTAACGCTTTTCTTTTTCGTACGACAATTCGTTCATCCGCATCGGGCTAAATTTCCGTTTACCAAATACGCGAACCAGTACCTCACTATTTTTACCATACATCTGCTCACGTACCTGCGGCAAAGTGAGACGGGCATTTAAATCATTATTTAAGATATCAAACCATGCTTTTACATGGTATTCCATATCATCGATCATAGTACCATTCAAATCAAAAAGAAACGCTTTATAACTCATGTGTTTAATTCAATTAAGCTGTCAGTTGGCAATGTAAGGTAAAAGGTTTAGGGCATAAGGCAATACCTTACACCCTAAACCTTTCAGCTTTTACTATCTCTCTTATTGAAGCGACAATTTATATTTTGTAATGGTATGATATTTTTCTCCTGGTTTTAGCAAAGTGGAAGGAAAAGAAGGCTGATTCGGCGAATCCGGAAAATGCTGCGTTTCCATACAAAGGGCCGCATTTTTATTAATCGGCCTGCCGTCACTGGTTTTAAATTTACCATCTAAAAAATTACCGGTATAAAATTGCAAACCTGGCTGGGTAGTATATACTTCTAATTTTCTGCCGCTGATAGAATCCGTCAGCACGGCGGCTTCCTGCAAAGAACCATCTTTACTGTTTAATACAAAATTATGATCATATCCGCCCGGCACCTGGCTGATGCGCGACCCAATAACAGCAGCAGTTGTGAAATCAAATGGCGTTCCTTTTACCGGTTGTAAAACACCGGTCGGAATAAGCGTAGTATCTACCGGTGTGTATGCATCGGCATTAATTTTCAAAGTATGATTTAAAATAGAATTATCAACATTTCCGGTTAAATTAAAATAACTGTGATTGGTAAGGTTTAGCACGGTTGGCTTATCTGTTTCAGCGCTATATTCTATACCGAGCTCATCATCATCGCTCAGTGTGTAAGTAACCGTTACTTTTAAATTACCCGGATAGCCTTCTTCCATGTCCTTGCTTGTATAATTCAGTGTCAGCGCAGGCACGCTGTCAACGGCGGATGCATCCCAAACCTGTTTATCGAAACCTTTCAGCCCGCCATGCAAATGATTTTTTCCGTTATTGGTTGCCAGCGAATAACTGCTGTCACCAATTTTAAATTTGCCGTTGGCGATGCGGTTGCCATAACGGCCAACCAATGCACCAAAATAAGGTGGCTTTGCAAGATAACCGCTCAGGCTGTCGAAGCCCAGGACAATACTGCTTTTTACGCCATTTTTATCGGGCGATACCCAGGACGTTATAACGCCACCATAGGTAGAAATCTTTACCTGGTCGCCTTTTTTATTGGTTAACGTGTAGAGGTAAACAGGTTTGCCATCTGCCTGGCCAAAATCTTGCTTAGTAGTGCCGGCTGACATAGCAGCCGTTTTAGAAGGTGTTTCGGTGCAACTCATATGGGTAATTGTTAAAAGAAATAATGCGGGAAACAAACGGGCAATCGTCTTCATTTTTTATTTTTTTAAAAAAATAATTTGAGGTGCCGAAAATACTAAAATAAGTGTACCAAAT
>JBDUAY010000468.1:0-4499 GCA_040004415.1 Bacteroidota bacterium
TCCAGCTATGATAATGCATCTGCTGATTTTGCGCACCATCAAACCAGTTACCACCTCTTGCTTCCATAATGCCTTCATCTGTACTGTAGCATTGCTGAAAGAAATATTCAGTGGACCAGTTTCCTCTTAATGCAACATAGGCCGGACCAGACGCCTGTATAAATTGATTTGAATCTTGCGGAAAAATACTGGGCGTTAATTCTGTTGAAACCGGCACTTCAATTTTATGACAGGAAGCAACTGCAGCCATCACCAGCAACAGTAAATAAATATTTTTTAATAGTCTTTTCATGATAATATTTTTTAAAATAGGTTTATTAGAACGAAACATTTGCACCAAACAGGAACGTACGTGTTTTAGGATAGAAATTGTTATAATCAATGCCCGGTGCAATACCGCCCTGGTTTACTTCAGGGTCAGTTCCTTTAAACCCGGTAATTACAAAAAGATTATTTACAGATGCATATAGCCGAAGTGTTTTTATATAACGGCTGATGTTTTTAAAATTGTAACCCAGTGTGGCATTATCAAAGCGCAGGTAACTGCCGCTTTCAATAAACCGGGAAGAATACCGGTAAGAATTAAAATCGGCCGTAGATTCATTGCCTGCATCAACAAGAATGTTGTTATACTGCGCGGTAGCCGGTCTGAACAAATCTGCACGTGTTGCATTGTATATTTTGTTTCCAAACACCCCCCGTAAGAAAATATTCAGATCGAAATTTTTATATCGAAAATTATTTGACCAGCCCAGTAGCAATTTAGGCTGTGCATCACCGAGATAGTGATAGTCTGTGCCGGTTACAGGTGTTGTTGTTGTTTTTCCTGTTGCATCCAGGTATTGCGATACACCGCTGGCGTTTTTGCCTGCATATTGAAATGTAAAGTATTGCCCGATTGGATGACCAACTTTCAGCAATTCCAATGAGCTACCCGATTGTCCGGAACCTTCGGGAAATCCTACACGAACAGAATCGCCGCCTGCAAATAGTGGATTGGTAAGACTGGTAATTTTATTGTTATTATGTGCCAGGTTAAGACTGCTTGTCCAGCTGAAATTTTTGTTAGCTACAGGTGTGGCATTTAAAGTAAGTTCAATACCCTTGTTATTAATACTTCCGCCATTGGCAACAATTTTACCTGCCGGAATAAGAATGGGATCAACTGCGTATGCGTAAATCATACCAGTAGTATTTTTATTATATACATCTATTGAACCGGTCAGCTTACCTCTTAAAATACCAAAGTCGAGACCAATATTGGTGGTTGCTGTTTTCTCCCATTTAAGGTTTGGATTGGCTGCCTGTGTCGCCCCCAATGCACTTGTAAGTATTCCGTTGTAATTATAATTTCCAAGACTACCGCCAGAAATTACCTGTGCAGAATAAGCATTAAAGCCAGATGAATTACCGGTTACGCCGTAACTAACTCTTAATTTTAAATCAGAAAAAACATGCTGACCAGCCATAAAATCTTCCTGGTTAATTCTCCAGGCAACAGCGCCAGCAGGAAAATAACCCCAGTAATTATTGGCGCCAAATACAGAACTGCCATCTCTTCTGATAGAACCCTGTAACAAATATTTTTCTTTGTAGTTATAATTCAACCGGCCAAAATCTGAAATCAATCTTGTTTTCTGGTAGATTCCATCCGCACCAAAATTGATACGGAATGCAGAAGTGGCATATGGATTGCTTAATGCATAGTTCAGGTAGCTGATATTGTCTACCGGAAAATTTGACGTGGTTGCCTGGAAACCATCGCCATTTACATTTTCCTGCCACGAATAACCAGCAACTGCATTTATAGAATGATCTCCAAACTTCGCGTTCCAGGTAAGATAATTTTCAATCACTTTGGCGGTGTTCTGGTAAGCACTTCTTCCTGCCTGGCCATTGGTACCAAATGTTTGTTGCGTATGACCAGAAAAAGCAGGATCCGGGTTATCATACATACTATTGTACTTACTGGTAAAATATTTTGTATAATAAACACCTTGCAGCGTAGATGAATTTTGGTAAGAAGCATTCAGATCATACTGCAATCCAAAAGGCAATTTAACCTGGGTGGTAAAACTTGCAATAAGATTATTTGTTTTTGTATTAAGCGTACTGTTGTTCATCATTGCCACAGGGTTGTAATAACCTGTCTTGGTAAAATTTTCGAAGTAAGTACCGTCGGCATTTTTAATTGGCGATACGGGGAGGTACAGTGCAGATTGAAGCAACACTGTATTGCGGTAAGCTATATCATCTGCATTGCTGTTTGAATTGGAAATGTTTAAACCAAATTTAACTTTGTCATTCAGCGCATATTGTTCTACAGACAATCTTCCAATAACGCGACTGAGATTACTGCGTTGCAGAATACCTTCCTTGTTAATGTAATTCAAACTTGCGCTGTAGTTACTATGATCTGTGCCACCACTAAAGGAAATATTATGGTTGGTAGAAACGCCTGTATTTCTTTCGATGGCTTTCTGCCAGTTGGTGCTGGCGCCTTTATCATCGGTTGGTGAAAATGCCAGGTTGTTTTTTGTAAGAAATGAACGCAGCTGCGCAGCGTCCATCATTTTTAACTGACTGGAAACTTTTTCCAGTCCCACATAACCATTATATGATACCTGCATCTGGCCTTTCTTTCCTCTTTTAGTGGTAATCATAATAACACCGCTGGCGGCACGGTTACCATATATAGCGGTTGCTGCTGCGTCTTTTAAAACATCTATAGATGCAATATCATCGGGCGCAATTAAAGATATGTCAGCACCCGGCACTCCATCAATAACATAGAAGGGTCCACCCGGGCTGTTAATGGTTGATGCGCCGCGCAAAACAACTGCTGCACTTCTGTTGGGATCACCGCTGGCGGTTATATTAAGACCGGGCACTTTGCCTTGTAACAACTGGCCCACATCACTGATAGCACCTTTGTTTAAATCTTCTGGTCTTACAGTTGTGATGGAGCTGGTGAGGGTTTTGCGTGAACTTCTTCCATATCCTACAACCACTACATCGCCCAGCGTGGCAGACACTTCTGCCAGCGTAACGTTGTATACGTTATCAGTTGTAATGGTCATTTCTCTTGTTTCAAATGAAACGCCTGTAAAAACAAGTACGTCCCCTTCTTTTGCATTGATAATAAAAGATCCATTTGCGTCCGCAGCCTTTGATTTTTTTGTGCCCTTTATGGTTACAGTAACGCCGGCAGCCGGCAATCCTTTCGCATTAACAACTATCCCTTTAATTTCTTTGTTTGGTGGTTGCGCCAGCATCAGCAATGGTGGCAACAAAAATAAAACTAAGAGCCGGTAGCATTTTGCTTTCAATAAAAGAAGGCAGATCAATCTCATAATAGCTGTTTTAATTATTATTTATTAGTAAAATATATAGTTAAGTGTTCATAATACACTTAATTTAAATCAGATAAAAAAAGCTGTAGCCTTACCGGCTGAGGAGATTGTTTTGCGTTATAAGGGCAAAACAATTTACCCAAACAGCTTTACAGATGTTTTTAGCAATAGCAGGTAAATTCAAATCAGAATTTCAGCGTTTCCGGAAGATACTTTTTTACAAGTTCTTCGTAGTAGGGGCGTAATTCATTCCAGTTTGGTGGAACCGGATTTTTGGAATACAAATCATAAGGGTTGAAAAGTTTTACCCAGTGTAACATTTTTCGGTCATGATCATCAAGTAAATATTCATACTGGCCCTCGCGGTGCCAGGCATAAAACGAATGATAGCGAAGCATATATAATCCTTCTTCGGGAATGCGGCCTTTCATGATATGATAAACATATTCATCGTGCCCCCATGACATATCTACATTGCGCAGGCCGCAGCCTTTTTCATACACGCCATATTCCGTATTGTAATCGGGGTTGTTATAGTCAGGGTTGTTTTTAAAGAATTCCGGATAAACTATTTTGTCTGAATAGGCACAGCCAACCGGAAAAGTATCACCAACTACTGCCCATTGCTGTTCTCCAAACAGGCACAGTACTTTACCCATATCATGCATCAGGCCAACCAGTACCATCCAGTCCGGGTGTCCGTCGCGTCGAATGGCTTCTGAGGTTTGTAACAGGTGCTGAAACTGGTCAAGGTCCGTATCGGGATCAGAGTCATCCACCAGATTGTTTAGAAAAGTAAACGCATCCCATACCGGCATTTCTTTTTTATCAAACTTCAGATAATCGGCTCTTTTTTCCTGTACAAAAGAATATGACTGATGGGTATGATTTAAACGGTAGAATTCTTTTACCGTATCTCTTTCCGGGGCATCATAATTGCGGTATTCGTCCGTTTTTTTATCCGCTGCAATCGTTTCTGGATCAGGATACCTGCGGAGCAAATCATTTTCCCAGTCATCGAGATTTTTAAGCGATACGGCTTCAAAGTTATTTGTACTCACGGTTGTATTGTTTTAACTGAATGATATATTATTTTGTCACAACAATGTTGAATTATGTTCCTGAATTTATATTGGAAAAAGGAAT
>JBDUAY010000101.1:0-15180 GCA_040004415.1 Bacteroidota bacterium
TGCCGAAATAGAAAGGATGATGAATGACCCGACGCTTAACGGAATCATCCTGAAAAAAAGATAAGAATAAACTAAAAGAATGAACGTTAAAATCGGAAATAAATTTCATTATTATTACAACATACCATTAGTTACAAGCTATCCTATTAAGCCTGCTTTGCGGTGAATCCAAAAGATATAGCTGAAGTAATTGAATGTTTAAGAGACAGTTCTTATTTAATTGCATGGCATATATAAAAAGCCAAAAAGAAACGCAGTTATCTAACGGACGTGAAATGCCTTGCAGAAATTATAGGCGCTAAGCATGACAAACGGCACACAAAAAACAACAGCCTGGCAGTAACCCGGCAAACTTTTAAAATATTTTCCACATTTTCAGATGCTTAAGATTCGATTCCTGATATGGCATTATAAATGGAGATGTCTGGAGCGGAACGAGCCCAAAAATTCTTTTTATTGCAAAAGAGGCAAATCATTCCAGTCAACCGAAAGCAGGTGATTTCAGGAAAGAGTGGTGTAATCAAAAAGGAAATTATGTTTTCGCTCAGCGTAATGCGGAGTGGGCATTTGGTATTCTTGAAGATTTCAAAATATTGACGGACATTAAAAATGGACATTTACATAATGAGTATTTGCTAAAAATAGCCTTCATCTATATCAAAAAAAGTGGCGGTGGAGGAAGGTCAAATCATAACGATCTTTTAAGCCATCTTTCCAATGAAAACCATATGGATTATGTGCAACGCCAGAATAAAATTATTGAGCCTGACCTGATAATTTTATGCCTTTCGTTCAATAAAAACGTATCCGAAAAAATCCTGCCTGGATTAAACGAAGAAATGGAACAGTGTGGCTATTTTATTGAAGTTGCTAAATTTAATCATTATGTAGTGATAGATTTCTATTATCCCTCATCCAGGAACAGCTCAGCTGCAGCGCACCGTTTGTTGCAGAATTTTTACAAATCCAAAGTCTTTAAAGACCTTAGCGAACCATCATAGACCACGAACAAAAAATACCTGAATTTTTGAATTCTCTAATTTTTGTACCTTCAGTTTGTAAAAGTTCTTTGCTTACTGCCTCAGAATAAATTCTTGTCGGAAAAAAGATTGTTTGCAAATTGTTTGCAAATGCAAAAAGGCCCTTTTTCAAGGGCTCCCATAACTAATTGAAAATAAGTACCCGGGAACGGAATTGAACCGTCACCCGCATTACTGCGGACAGGATTTTAAGTCCTGCGTGTCTACCAATTCCACCACCCGGGTATACATTAATAACTTTTTGTATGATAAGAACTTTCAATTTTAACCCGTCACCCACATTACTGCCAATCCCGATATTACATCGGGACGTGTCTACCAATTCCACCACCCGGGTATACACATCGATCAACTTTAAAAAAGTTAAGCGCAAAAAAAAATCCAAACGCCCGGTTTGGATTTTGGAGCGAAAGACCGGGCTCGAACCGGCCACCCCGACCTTGGCAAGGTCGTGCTCTACCAAATGAGCTACTTTCGCATATTTAAAAAAGAACTATCAAGTCTTCACCTTCGTGAACCGCCCATCCCGGCTTTGGTTCCGCAAAAAAGCGGGATACTTCTACCAAATGAGCACATTTCGTTTTTTGCACCGGAAACTTCCCCAATAAGCCAATCTGCTTGCGTAAAAAGAACTGTTTTTTAGGACTGCAAAAATAGGGATTGCAGCCATACAGAAAAATATTTTTTATGCTTATTTATACTGCGGCGTGTAGAGGGTATTGCCGGGTACATTCACTTCTGGCCTGCCTTTGTAACGGTGCGCCCACAAACCAAAGCTGCCACCAACAAGAAAAGCTACCATACAAAATACCTGCAGATAAAAAAGAAACACAGAAGAATTCACCCAACTGTAAGCAAAATCTGTTTCCTTGGGGTCTTTATATTCGATTGGCTCTAAAGGTTCCATAGTATTATTTTAATACCTGCAAAAATAGCGGTTACCATTTATATTACACAGGTTTATGAGCCATAATTTCTGAAAATTTTCTTTTCCCCCGAACAAAATACGCCCACACAATACTCTTGTTTAACCAGCCATGTAAATTGCTGTTTCGTTTTACCGGCATGATGCTCTGCCTGCGTTTAAACAGGCACCAGTATACAAACCCGCCGTGCGCCTTTGCCACCGTTATAAAATAGCCGCCATCGCCCGTCACCAAGGCTTTCCATGCAACCAATGCATCCAGTCCCAACCTAAAAGGCAGCTTCCAGCACAATTGCTGCCCCGGCAGATTTTTACACAGCATGATCAGGTTGTTCCTGAAATTAAGATAGGTCTTGCGCTTATTGCCTTTCGGTAGTGTGCCCCCGCCAACATGATAAACCTCCGATTGCGGGCATACCATAATGGAATACCCTGCTAATTGCATCCTCCAGCACAGATCAATCTCTTCCATGTGCGCAAAAAAATATTCGTCGAGCCCGCCACAGGCGTGATAAGCGGATGACCGAAGAAACAGGGCTGCCCCGCTGGCCCAAAAAATAGCAGCCGTGTCGTTATATTGGCCCTTGTCTTCTTCACATTCTTCAAAAATTCTGCCCCTGGCAAAAGGATAACCGAAGCTGTCTATCCACCCTCCTGCTGCACCAGCATACTCAAACATCGTGCGGTTAGATTCCATCAGGATTTTGGGCTGACAAGCGCCAATTCCTGCATCAGCTTCCATTAATGTTATAATTGGTTCAACCCAGCCTGGCTGAACTTCTACATCAGAATTTAGCAACACGTAATAATCTGCGTTTACTTGTTTCAACGCTTCATTGTACCCTTTTGCAAATCCAAAATTTTGTGCCAGCTCAATAATACGAACAGCCGGATACTGTTCACGCAGACAGCTTACAGAATCATCCGTTGACGCATTGTCTGCAACAATCACTTCAGCATTTGTATAGGAGGTAGCCAATACTGATGGCAAAAATTGCTGCAGGTAATGTTTTCCGTTCCAGTTAAGAATTACAATAGCGAGTGTTGGCATCTGGTTGACATCAAATAAGTTTCAAAAATAAGTGTTGAAAAAATAAAAGTATTATAATCTTATACGCTGATAAATTATTACAAACTTTTCATTGTTTACAAAAACATTATTTTTTTGGAGAGATTTCCTAATTCCGCCGAAGTTACAGTGTGGCACAGGCCCGGGACACCGGAATTGTTTTCCATTGAAATTATTTTCTATAAACGGACCCGATCTAATTGCGGAGCGCCGTAGAAATGCCTGCCCCAACCAATAACATGAACGTTATATCATATTGCCATGTATAACAAAAGGTAAATTCATACATTCGGTGTATGATAGCATCTTTGTTAAACTGGCGCACCGGACTGGCGATCATCGCCATTATGATTGTGAGCAGTTCTATTTTTTATTCGCAATACCTGGCAAAGAAAATTATTAAAGAAGAAAGGTTGCGCGTAGAACAATGGGTAGAAGCAGAAAAATTATTGGGAAATGATTCAACTGGCATCAGCACGAAACTGGTTGGCTTAATCATCCCTGAAAATAAAACCATCCCTATTATTGTTACCAATGAAATGGGCGACATTATAACATTTGCAAACCTGGATTCCGCAAAAACCGCTACTGACACGGGTTATCTGCGCGCGCAACTGAAAATTTTTCAATCCCAAAACAAACCAGTTGAATGGATTAATCCGCTGGACAATTCCCAACACGACTATTATTATTATGGCCATACAAGGTTATTAACCGAAGTAGAATATTTTCCATTGATACAATTATTTATTGTTGCGCTTTTTATCATTATTACCATTATTGCTATCAGCACACGCGCTACTTCTACGCAGAACCAGGTTTGGGCAGGCATGGCAAAAGAAACGGCACACCAGCTCGGCACGCCTATTTCCTCCCTGGAAGGCTGGGTAGAAATGTTGAAAGAAAATCCCTCTAACGACAGCATTACGCCCGAATTAAAAAAAGATGTAGACAGGCTAAAACTGGTATCGGATAGATTTGGTAAGATTGGCAGCAAGCCGCAACTCGAGCCAAATAATATTGTAGAAGAAATAGGAACGATGGTTGAATATATTCGCAAGCGCGCAACCGGTAAGGTACAGTTTATTCTACACCACAACGATATGCCACATATCATTGCAGCTATTTCACCACCGCTGTTCGACTGGGTAATTGAAAACCTGTTAAAAAATGCGCTCGACGCAATGGACGGAAAAGGTGTTATTACCATCGATATCAGGGACAATCCGAAAGATATTTTTATTGATGTTACAGATACCGGCAAGGGCATCAGCGCAGCCAATGTCAGCAAAGTATTTAAGCCGGGATTTACTACTAAAAAACGTGGCTGGGGGCTGGGGTTAAGCCTTTCTAAAAGAATAGTTGAACAATTTCATAAGGGAAAACTTTATGTGAAACAATCGGAACCCGGTAAAGGCACTACTTTCAGAATCATTTTGGAGAAGAAGCTGGATGGTTGAGTTGCTGATTGCTTGACACTTTGACCGCTTAAAAGGCATCATGTAAAAAGAAAAAGCAGCCATTAAAGGCTGCCTTTTTTATGTGCGGAAGAGGAGATTCGAACTCCCACAGCCTTTCGACCGCTACCACCTCAAAGTAGTGCGTCTACCAATTTCGCCACCTCCGCGGCCGGGCTGCAATTTAGTTGAAAAGTTGATTGGTTGGTCAGTTGAAAATGAACTTTTGCGGTAGTTTTTGCGCAAATTGTACTTAACAAAATCATAACCGCTTATTTGCCGGTTATCCCGGTTTGTGGTACAGATATTTCTGAACACTTGCGTAACTTTACAGAACTATCAAACAGCAAGAATACCAATCGTCATGAATGAGCATATTAACCGGGATGAAAATGTTTTAGCAGATATTCTTTCTGCCGCCAGGGTATTGTTCGAAAGACAAGGTCTTAAAAAAACGACCATGGATGATATTGCATCCCGGATAGGAAAATGCAAAGGGGCATTGTATTATTATTTTGCCAGCAAGGATGAAATTTTTGAAGCAGTTGTTCACCAGGAAATGACGGAATTTTTTAAACAGGTTACCGTGGCAACCAACGCTGTCTATGGATCAAAAGAAAAATTAATTGCCTATTGCAGAACCAGGCTTAAAAAAATAAGTGAGCGCTGCAATCTGAATGAAGTACTGAAAAAAGATTTGATAGATTTTGAAGGAAAGATGGAACAGATCCGCAAAAAATATGACACCATGCAGGTTGGAATTGTAAAAGATATCATTCTCGATGGCATTCAGCGCGGTGAGTTCAGAAAAATGGATAAAGATTATATCGAATCGCTGTCTTGTCTTATTGTGAGTTCATTTAAAGGACTTGAAATGCCGCTGAACGTTGACCAGCAATACACCAGTTTTAACAAGAGAGCTGAGTTTATTGTAAATGTAATGGTAGACGGAATAGGTTGCCAGAAAATTGCCATCCCCGAAATGGCGTCTTTTAACTGATCGTCTTAAAATTCTTTTCCGGTAATAATTTATTTCCCGCCAGGCTGAACAGCCATATACCGGTTATCGCACAAGCTATTCCTGCAAGCACATCCAGCACATAATGATGATTTGTATAGACTGCCGAAAACCAGATACCACACATCACCAGCGCAAATACAAATTTCATGTACTTCAATTTATTTTTTACCGCGTAGTAAAAAACAATGATGGGATATGCTGAATGCAAAGATGGCATGGCGGCAAACACATTACTTCCTTTTGTATACAGCGATTTGAAAATATTTGCGTGCACCAATGCATCAAACCTGGCGAGGCCGGCCGTATTGCCCGGCGTATTTGCGTTGAAAACAAAACCGTATTCGGTAACATACCAGGGCGCTGCTGCCGGATAGCTGTAATAAATGACAAAACCCAGCAGGTTCACCAGCAAGAACGTAAAAGCAAAGTAAAAAAATTGGCGCCGGCGTTTAAAATATAAATACATCGCAAACATCAGCGGTACCGGTATCCAGCAGAGATAAAAAAGACCAGCCATGAAATCGATCCATGTGTGCTGATGCAATTGCCAGTATTCATTCGGTGTTACAATTTTACCATCAGCTGTTGTAATCCCGAAAATATTTTTTTCGGCATTGTAGATGCTTTCTATGTGTACCGCATGATATTTATAATTTGGAAAGGCTTTCATGTAATCAAAGATTATCCAGTACACAATGAATACAGAAAAAGCTACCACAAAACTCCTGGTTGCCAGTGAGGCAAAAAACAGGACGTTACATAATATTACCAGGAATAATTGTTCAGGTCTAAAGCCGATTAATAAATACGAAATCAACATGTACCCTGCTGAGATAGCGGCCATGATCAGTATCAGCCTTACTGTAAATAATTTGGGTGGCATTAAAAGCGGGCTATTGTTTTTTTTCTTTATCAAACCCTGACTGAAAAAATATATCCCAGAGCGAAGAACTTACACCATAACCTTTTGTTGAATCTGAATAGTGATGAAGCATATGATGTTGCTTAATGCTTTTCATAATCCTGCTTTTGAAATTACCATGATGAATGGCGTAATGCGTCATATCATATACCAGGTAGCCAATTAAAAACCCGGCAAAAAAAGCATCCATCATTCGTGCGGGCACCAACCAGAGAAAAAGAAAATAAAATAGCAATGCAAGTGGTATACTGGCAGATGGCGGCATCACCAGTCGTTTTGAGTCGCGCGGAAAATCGTGGTGCACACCATGAAATATAAAATGCAACCGCAATCCCCATTTAGACTTTGGAACAAAGTGAAAGATGTAGCGGTGCAGCAGGTATTCCGTTATCGTCCAGATAAAAATTCCCGCCAGCAAATACATAAAGAACCATCCCAATGTATTATGAACCACATAAAAAGATCTGTACATGAATACAGCCATAACAGGAATATAAATAAACAACGGAACAGCATAATGGACCTTGGAAAGGCTTTCCATGAACCCATTGCTAAACATCCGCTCTGACGTCGTTCCGTTCGACACATAATTCTTTGGCATACTAATTATATTTTAAGACGATCAGTAATCTCTTTGCCATTTGTGGCATCGATTCCTTTAATTTCAACATATTCAACTTTCGGCATCCAGAAAGAACCACCGTTGATTTTTATAAAAATTCGCTTCAGAATAACTTTTTTAGAATTAACCGTGGTATACACATTGTATTTATTATCGGCACCTGATTTTACCAAATAAAAATTCTGTTTTTTAGACGAAACAAAATGCATTTCGAATCCGTCTTCATTTGCCAGGGCTTTGGATTGTATACCATAGGCAAAAGTACGTTGTATATAAGAAAGTTCCTGCCGCTGTCCCTGATCTGAATATCTTATCCAGTAAACATGTACCGGCTCCGATTTATTAAGAATGCCGTTGACAATATTCAAATCGCAAACAATGGTATTTTTATTGGATGTGCGTTGCAAATAAAATAACTGATTAGCATTCACCGGCGGTACCGGGAATGTATCAATCATATTAATCTTAGCGGAAACAGCATTGTTTTGTGCATGTAAAAGCGTGCCTGCCTGAAATATACAAACCAGCAGTAAAAATGTATTTACTACGCTGGAACTTTTTGTCTTTTTTTCTGATTTATCTTTTTCATCAAATGCTTTTTTAGCATCTGATAAACGCCTGATAGCAGTAATGTTGGTTAAAATAGCCATACAAAAAATAGGTATCGTAAAAATTGATATTGTTTCAAAAATGTGAAACGGAATTCCCGGCACATATAATTTATAATCTCCTCCAATAAAATTGGCAACTATGCCACACAAAAGGGCTGTAATACCCACCAGTATTACACGTTCAGGCCGTTGCATCAGGCCACCTTTCAACGCAACGCCCAGTCCTTCTGCCCTGGCCCTTGTATAGCTCACCATCATGGAGCCAATCAACGCAATAAATGCAAATAAAGAGCTTAAAAAATAGTGATGCGCCACGAGGTAATAACAAATTCCGAGGAACATAATCAGCTCGCTATACCTGTCCAGCACGGAATCATACATCGCCCCAAAAGCAGACGCCATATTGCCCAGCCTCGCTACTTGTCCGTCCAGCATATCAAATAAACCCGCAAATAAAATTAACGCGCCTGCCCAGCCGATATAAGAAAGATCCCCACGGTTACCTTCTTCTGCCCCCCTGATAAAAATAATAGCTACCCCTATATTCAATATGAGTCCAATAGTAGTTACGCCATTGGGTGTTAAGCCCACTTTGATAAGCAGTCTTACAACCGGATCAATAATTTGATAAATACGATGTTGAAGTGTTACCCGTACACTCATATCAGCTTCCATTTAAAAATCAAATTTAACTCTTCCACGGATACCCCAGCTCAGTGCACCCGGATGATCCAGGTAACTAAATCTTCTAACGTAATCTATTCGTATCAGTTTGAAAATATTGCTAATACCCGCACTTACTTCTATATATGGACCATTCGAAAGTGTAAAAGTTGAAGTCTGCACCTGGCCATTGATGTTTGTAACCGGAAACTTAAGCTGATCGGCCGTTTTAGCCGGATTATTTTCATCCCTTACGCCGCCAAATAAAAATTTACTGGTAATTACTTCACGCCATTTTAATTTCTTCAGGAAGGGGATTTTATTAAATATAAATCCGTTAAAATAATGGTCAACGTTCACCGCAGCATAATGGTCGCTCGCAAATTCCAGGAAGTTCATCAAATTATACGAGTTCAACTGATAGGTATACGTTTGGTTGGCACGATGAATATTTAACAATGGAAACGGCACTTTACCCAATAGCAGGCCACCTTCCAGTGTTACATCTGTATAGCCAAACTGTGATAAATAAAAGCGTTTATACATATTAAGATTGAAGCTATGGTAATTGTATTCGCCTCCAAACAAACCTTTTATCCCGGCAATATAACGAAGCTCGAAAATGGGGTGTTTATTAATGATGGGCGTGCGATATAATTTACCCTGGTAAAACTGCTCACCTGGCGCATACCGCAGATCTAACGAGGCTTCACCACTGGTAATGCCCGGGATGTTATAAGGAGACCCATTGTTTAATTTGGTGTACACAAAATCGGTTCCGGCAGGTGCCTGATACCAATATTTCAGGCCAAGTGTATACGAAAACCGGTTGGTGAATTCATGCACATAGTCTAGCCTGAAAATATCGTTGTAGAGCCATTTCTCGTTATTGCCATGTTTAAAAGAAAGCAGGAAATTGTCTTCCTGGACAAACTGTAATTCCTGCCCGGGTATTTTTGTATCACGTTGAAAAGAGGCCCTGACATAATTCAACGGGAAAGAATAAATGCTTTTATTGTTGAGCGAATAGGTAGCACTTAAAAAGTATTTCCATTTCTCATCTTTAAACCCGTAGGCCAGGTACTCTTCCGTATAAAAACGCGGACTGAATTTAGATGTGGTTCTTCCGCCAAAACGCAGCCTGAAACCTTCTACCGGGTTAAAGCTATAAAAAGTACTCACCGGGCCGATTTCAAAATCAGGGCCGGCTGCTTTGTATCCTGCAAGAAATAATGTGGCAATATCCAGTGTCCGCCTGAACGAAGGCATTTTTTTAAGACTGTCGATATTTGAATACACTTTAGATTCGGAAAGACTGAGCGAATCGTGTCTTCTCTGCAGCCAGTAGTCATTGTCTTTTTCTGTAGCACCTTCAGCTATCTCAAGTCTCGGGCCAGCAAAAACCGTATCGGGTATACTTATGTCTGTTAAGAAATCTTTGTACGACACACTCCGCTCGCCCACAATACCGCCACCTGTTTTTGATAACCCAAAGTCGGCAATGATATCACTTTTAGAAAGGTGAAAACGGTCGTTGGATCCTTTTTCAAAATCCTGGTTAATTTTTAATTCCCGTACAAAATTGAGGTTGGCATACTTGCTTACCAGTATGTTGTCTTTTTGTATGGCGTATTTTCCATCCAACGTGATAAACAACGTGCCGCGCAATAAAAGATCATTTGGGTTGCGGGGTGAAAAATACAGCCGGATCAATTTCTCACCATCCACTTCAACCGTGTCTTTTATATAGTACATGTAAAAAGTAGGACCGACATCTGCCAACGGACTTAAAAACTGGTTGGTCATTAAAGACAGGTTATTGGCATAAATATCCACGTCTTCATACAAACGACTCAGATAAGCACTTACGCCGCGGCTATCGATAAATTCACCAAAGTCTACTTTCTTTTGGGCAATGATGACCGATTTATTTCTTTCCGGTTTTTTCTGGTAGTAGTTTTTTGAAATTGTTTCTTCCAGGTACACGGGTGACACAGATTTACCCTCCAGTTTGGTCGTATCTCCGTTTTGAAATACAAAGCCAAATTTTTTGGTGAACCTGTTCTTCTCTAATTTTTCTGAAAGGCCGCTGAGCGAGATTTGCATTTTCTCATATTTTTCATATGATGCAGAAGCGTAGCCTTCCAGCTTGTTTTCAGATTTATGCTCTATTACTTTCCTGATAAGATCTACTGCAGGATTATTTTTATTGCTATACCTGGCTTTATTTTTTTTAGTAACAACTACAGTGGTTAACTGATTGTACACTGCACGAAGCTGCACATTAATTTCAAGCATCCCCGTATCCTGCTTAATGGGTATGCGAAATTTTTTATACCCTACAATTGAAAATTCTATGTACGTAACGGGATCGTCTGATTGTAAAAAATAAGTGCCCACTGAATCTGTTCTTACGCCATGCGAATTCTTAAAATATACACTTACATTAGACATTAAAGCACCGGTTGCTGAATCTTTTACCGTACCAGTTACCGTAAGGCCCTGGCTGTGTACCATACCCGAAATCAATACCATGATAAACACCCATAGTCCCCATCCTGTTCTTTTTTTCCTGCTTTGCGCTGCCATTATTATTATTTCTATTTAAAAACGAATCTCTTTTGCAAAAAGTAATTATAAAAAACCCCTACCGATACACTTACGAGAATCTTTGATATGGCAACATTGATCGTAGTAAAATAAGTAATCAGGTACATGCCGGACGCGTTTAATAATACGCTGCCCGTCCACACAAGTACATATCTTGTAATTTGTACACGTGTTCTGCTCTGGGCTTCATTAAAAACCCAGGTGCGGTTAATTATAAAATTGACAACACCACCACAGGCCGCCCCTTCAACTGAAGCCAGTGCAACCATCGATGGCGAAGCCCCGGCTACCAGCACCACGGCATTGGTAATCAAATAATCAACTAATGACGCTATGATGGAAGCCGTTTGGGCCTTCAAAAAAGTAAGCATATTAAAAAACTTTTGTAATCACAATTACCTGCAACAACAGATTAGCGCAAATACCTGCAGCCGCATCATCTGTCATAACGCCCCAGCCGCCCGGTAGTTTTTCAGCCGATGAAATAAATAATGGTTTTACGATATCAAAAAATCTAAATAATACGAATCCTGCCAACGCGTACTGCCATTTAAACGGAACAAATAAGAGCGTACAACACATCCCCGCCACTTCATCAATCACTATTTTACCGCTGTCTTTACCCCAAATAGTTTCTAACTTGTTTGAAATCAGCACACCAACGATCATCAGCAGTAAAAACAATATTACCTGTACCGGCATGTTACTATTTAAAGGACGTATGACAAGCCACAATATTGTATACAATAATGCGGCCACCGTTCCCCCGCCTTTTAAATAGCCGATACCACCACAGGTAGCAATCACTTTATTTACCAACATAGCATGCCGGTTCTTCTTAATTAGATCCACTTATTCTTTTTATACCATTCCACGGTTTCTGCCATACCTTGTTCAAGATTATAATATGGTGAAAAACCAAAATCCCGTTTACTTTTTTCAATGCTGCAAGACCAGTCCGTTGCAGTAAGTTCTTTTATTTTATTTTTGTTCAACACAGGCGTCTTGCTGCTTTTGCTATATAATATATCCATACCAGCGCCGATTCCTTTCAACAGTAAAAGCGGCAATTGCACCCGGATTGTTTTTTTGTGCATTACTTTTTTAGCGGCATCCGCAAATGCATACCTGTTATACACGCCGCCGTCGCTGATGTTGTAAAATTCACCGACAATTTTACTGCCCAAACAAGTAACTGCCAATGCTGCCAAATCTTTGACATATATAAAACTTAATTTCTGCTCACCATTTCCGATATAAACTTCCAGGCCTTTATTGACCGATTTTATCAATAAAAGCAAATCTTTTTCACGCGGACCGTACACAGCAGTTGGCCGCAACCCAATAAAGGGAAGGTTATCTATTTCACGCAGGTATTTTTCGGCAAGCAGTTTACTTTGTCCATACCAGGTCAAAGGCTGGGGAACAACATCTTCCTTTACCGGTTCGCCATTTGCAGCGGAGCCAATCGCCGCCAGGCTGCTAATAAAAACAAATTTCTTTATGCCTGTCTGAGCTTCCGTAGCAGCAATCGCCAGGTTCCGGGTTAATAAGGCGTTTGCAAAATTATAGTCAGATTCCGTTTTTGCTTTCGTCAGTGCTGCCGCATGAATAATATGCGTAATTCCATATTGTTCCAGCATTTTTTTTGTGCCGGTGATATCCTGCAAATCCATTTCCACCACAGTGATTCTATCATTTAGCAGGTGTTTTGTATCGCTGGATTTTCTTACGCCTGCATACACTTCATATTCCTGTAAAAGAGCTGCTTCTATTAAATGGTACCCCAAAAAACCACTGGCACCTGTAATCAGCAATTTTTCTTTCATATTGATTTTTCAAAAATCCTGTACTTCTTGTACGCCTTACCATTGATGTCCTGTATGGCTTTGTTCATCAGGTAATTGTCCTCTAGTATCCAGGATGCTTCCGCCGATCTGATTCCTTTTTTCAATACTTGTTTAATGATGTCTGCATAAAAAACTGTTTCTATGCCCATTTTACGGTATCCTTCAATTACACCCAGGGTAATAATGCGTATTCTTTTTATGCTTTTCCGTTTGAACAAAAGTTTAAAAATACCTGTCGGAAAAAGCCTTCCTTTTTTTATTGTTTTTACAATCTGGTTAATGTCCGGAATAGAAAGACTAAAACCAACCATCTGGCCATTGTGTTCTGCTATCACACAAAAATCTTTATCCAGGATTAGTTTTAAATCATTCGCCAAATACTTAAATTCTTTTTCCGTCATTGGCACAAAACCAAGATTTTTATCCCAGGCAGAATTGTATATTTCTCTTATTCCGTCTGTCTCTTCTTTAAATTTTTTTAAATTGACGGTACGAAAAGTAATACCACGTTTTGCAAGTCTTTCTTGTATCTGGTCAACGGTTTTCAATCTTCTTTCGTCACGCTCCTCAACCACATAATTGTAAGCAATCAAATCCACCTTTTTTTGAAAGCCTTTTTTCTCCATCAAATCTTTATAATAGGGCGCATTGTATGTCATCATAGCAACCGGCGGAGAATCAAATCCTTCAATCAATAATCCACAGGTTTCATTGGTAGATAAATTCACCGGCCCGATGATACTGTCAACACCTTTTTCTTTTAACCATTTTTCTGCCGTATCAAATAACAATACAGCAGTATCGTCATCATTGATGGAATCAAAAAATCCAAAAAAACCATCGTTGGCTTTATTGAAACTATTATGGTTGTTGTTTAATATGGCAGCAATTCTTCCAATGATTTTATTGTCTTCATAAGCAATAAAACATTGCACCGTGGAATGTTCATGAAAAGGATGTTTGCCCGGTGTAAGCAAATCGCGCTGCGCGATAAATAATTCGGGAACGTAATTGCTATTGTCTTTGTATAATTCGTATCCAAAGTCAATAAACGATGCAAGCATTGCAGCAGAAGTTACAGCTTCAACTCTTTTCATGCGTTTTGCTTAATTAATTCAACCCCAGTTTTTGCGGCCGCATTTACCAGCTTGTCTACAGCTTCTTCAATCTGGCTGAATGTATGCGTGGCCATCAATGAAAAACGGATCAGTGAAGCATCTGAAGGAACCGCAGGCGACACAACAGGATTTACAAAAACACCATTCTGTTCCAGGTGCTTTGTCATCATAAATGTTTTTGCGTTATCTCTTATGTAAATTGGAAGTATCGGACTTTCTGTAGGTCCCAAATCGAAACCATTTTCTTCCAGCAATTTTTTTGCGTAACGGGTATTGTTCCACAAATTGGTCATGTGGTGTGGCTCATTCTCAATAATGGTCAGTGCTGCGAGCGCGCTTGCTGCTGATGCCGGTGTAACGCTGGCACTGAAAATAAGCGATCTTGCATTGTGTTTGAGGTAGTCAATGGTAGCTGCATCGCCTGCAATAAAACCACCCAGCGAAGCCAGTGATTTGCTAAAGGTGCCCATGATTAAATCTACATGCTCACTAAGTCCGAAATGAGACGCTGCTCCTGCGCCTCTTTCTCCAATCACACCCAAACTGTGTGCATCATCTACCATGATATTAGCCCCGTATTTCTCTGATAGTTCAACTATCTGTGGCAGATTAGCGATATCACCTTCCATACTGAAAATACCATCAACTGCTATTAATTTTACTACCTCTTCAGGCAGATTAGATAATTTCTGTTCCAGATCGGCCATATTATTATGGCGATACTTGATAGTTTTTGCAAAAGAAAGTCTGCTTCCGTCAATAAGGGAAGCATGATCGTATTCATCCAGCAATAAATAGTCATTTCTGCCCACAATGCTCGACAACACACCCAGGTTTACCTGGAAGCCAGTGCTAAAGGTAACAGCGGCTTCTTTGCCTGTAAATTTTGCCAGCCGGTCTTCCAGTTCTATATGAATGTCCAATGTGCCATTTAAAAAACGTGAACCGGCACAGCCAGACCCGTATTTATCAATTGCTTTTTTGGCGGCCTCCTTTATAGCAGGGTGACTGGTAAGCCCGAGATAAGAATTAGACCCAAACATCAGCATACGCTTGCCGTTTATTCTCACTTCCGTGTCCTGTGCCGACTCAATTACCCTGAAGTAAGGGTATAAATTCTTTGCTTTAACATTCTCTACATCCTTATACCTCGCTATCTTTTGCTGTAATTTCTTTTGCATTGGCAATTTCTTTTCTGTGTAAAAGAATTCTATTTAGGTGACTATAAACGACCGGCAAAAATACTTGTAATTTTGAACATATTTGATTTTT
>JBDUAY010000102.1:0-15177 GCA_040004415.1 Bacteroidota bacterium
CAAAGAATTTTTTCATTTCATCGTTTTATAATTACAAATATAACGTTCCTGCAAAAATTAAAGTGTGGCCAGTTGTTGTAAAACAAAATTTTTAACTGCTGGAAAAAACCGGCTGTAACAAGCCTGTAAATGCTGATAGTTTTCTTCAAATAAACGGAATGCCGTTTCTGATTCTGTCATGTAAGCAGATCTGCTCACCACACCGGCCAGGCTTCGCCCGATGCCCCACGGGTATTGATAATTATTTAGCCAATTTTGCTGCCGCATGTAAGGAAACATTTTTTGAAATTTTTCAGGCAATCCGTCTATAAATGGGTCAACAAGCCTATACGTATTTTCTGAAAAATGAAGCAGGCTTTCCGTTGTAAATTCATTTTTATCGATGGCGAGAAAGTGGTCATACAACACATCTGTTAAAGCCCCTGCATATAAACGGTAGTGCGGCCTGAAGATTTCCTTCGCATCCCGGGTGGCCTGGTGCGTATCTGTAAAATGGTCTATTTCCCGGTGCAAAACTATTCCTTTTTGTATACCTGGCGAATAATCGAATTTCTTTCTGCCTTTTACAAAATCACTGACCAGGTTACCTACCAAAATTTCAGGCTTATTAAAAGACAGGTATGCGTGTGCGAGGTAATTCAAAAAATTATTTATTAATTTTTGTTACAAATGATATTATCGCCTTCACTAACGTTTCGTTTACCGGCAATGCCGGATTACTATACGTAGCGATATTTTCTTGCCGGTTCATAGGGCTGTTTTTTAAAACGTGGTTCATGCCGCCGATTAATTCAAAAACGGCCCGTGGGCAGCATGCAGCGAGGCTTTTACCTTCCTCTTCGCTTACCTGCACATCAGTTGAACCCTGAATAATTAGTACAGGTATTGTTAATTTTTGTATTTCCCGGCAGGGGTTGTATTTCATCCATGATTTCATATATTCTTGTATACCTGGGCGAAATAGACTCATCAGGTAAGGTGGAATGGTATCTGGTTTTTTATCCTGTTTTAATAAAGTGAAAATGCTGTCGGTTTGAACACGTATTTGTTCAGGCTGACTGGCCAGTTGCACCATAATTATCTTGTCAATACTTCTAGATGCGCCCGCAATGGAAATATATCCATCTGTTTTTGTTCTTTGGGTGGCCAGCATCCCAATCAAAGAACCTTCGCTATGACCCGCTACAATTATTTTCTTCACGCGCTTATCCTTTCGAATTTTATCAATCCATACAATTAAATCGTCCACGTAAGTATCAAAACGAAGTGCATCTTCTGTAACCATCGCACTTTTACTTGCGGCGATACCCCGCTTATCAAAAAGCAGGCTCCCTATTTTTTGTTTTGCAAGCGCTGTTGCTATCAGTTTATAACTATTCGCCGATACACCCATGGGACTATTGCCATTTCTGTCTGTCGGGCCGGAACCCGGTACAATAATTACCAGCGGAAAATTGACTACTGCATCCGGAACAATCAAAACGCCCCGCAGTGAATCAACACTTATTTTAACAGCAACTGCCTCTTCCGTAAACTGTCCTTTTACAAAAAGGAAAGACGTTATATATATTATGAGTGTTAAAAAATATTTCATGTAAGGTATTTAAAAAGTATCCCGCTAAAGATACAACTTGTGCCACCGGTTTAATTTAACGCTTACTTAACCTCTGTTTGTTTGGTTTTACAGAAACAAATACACTGCCCGCTACGAAAGGATTGTAGCCTTATTGATATAAAAAATAGCTTTACCGCTCATCAGCTACTTCAACACATTTTACGTTTGGCTACCACCAGTCAAGTATCGAAAACGCGAATGTGTAACATAAATACATTTGTGCCGTCTTATTACAGACAGTTCTTTAAAAAGCAATAACAGCAGAAAAGTAATTACAACTAACCGGGAGGTGTATACGGTTTAGCAGCCAAAAACAGCGTTTCACCGTAATACAGTTAATAAGTTCTTCAATGCTATTTAGTTTTACAGAGAAATTTAACAACAACATTATTTACCATCAAACCTTATAATTATTTTTTATGAAAAAGATTATCTTTTCACTCGCCATTTCTTCAGCTCTTCTTGTTTCAGCATCTTCCTTTGCAGCAGATAAAGATCCTAATGTAACAGTAAAACAAGCTTTTACAAAAGAATTTACGCAGGCCAAAGATGTTGAATGGACTACTCTTGGCAACGATGGCGTTTACTCGGCAAAATTTATTTTTAACAACGAAAAATTGCAGGCGTTTTTTACAGCAGAGGGAGAATTTCTAGGTACTACCCGCCAGGTTACTACATCTCAGTTACCTATCGTAGTTGTTAATGAATTGGAAAAACAATATGGTAGCGCCCGCGTAGCAACAATTTTTGAATACAGCAAAAAAGATGGCCTTGCTTACTATATTACTTTGGTTACCAGTAAGGGTTCTAAAGTTATAAAAGCAACCGGCAACGGAGAATTAAGCGTTTACAAAAAAAATGCTGAATAATTGTAACATGCAGCAACAAGCTGCGTCTATACTACAACAACAAATTAAACAACCAACTCAAAAGAATACTAAAATGAAAAAGTTAATTACTGCAGCTGTGTTAAGTACCGTTTTATTGGTAAATGCTGCCTTCGCAAACAAAACAACCAAAAACAAAAACGAAGATGTAAATTATAAAGTTGAAGCCACGTTCAAACAGGAATTTGCTACAGCAAAGGATGTTAGTTGGCAGAAAACGGATAATTATTACAAAGCAGTTTTCAAGATAAACAACGAACTGGTAAATGCATTTTTTACTCCGGATGGTGAAATGCTGGGTATTGTACACAACATACTTTCTACGCAATTGCCTATCAATCTGCAAACATCATTAAGGAAAGAATATGACGGTTACTGGATAACAGATTTGTTTGAATTTGCAAGACCGGATGCCAATGGTTATTTTATTACCATTGAGAATGCAGACAAGACAATGACATTGCAGTCAACTGATGGATCTTCATGGTCAACTTATAGCAAAGTAAAAAAGCAATAAATCTCTCATTAGGTTTTGTTGGAAAGTGAAACAACCCCGTGGTCTGCGGGGTTGTTTTTTTTATATGCATACAGTAAAGCTAATCTTATTATTTATCTGAATAATCCATCTGAAAGCGGGAAAGATCAGGTTTATGTTTTCGGTCTCTTGTCAATTCGTATTGATAAATAACATTTCCCACCTCTTTGAAAAAAGGATACCCGATTGTATCATAATCATATTTATCATCGTTAAGAATCCCGTCACTGTTGGTGTAAATACTGGCGCTGACCATAAACTCAATATTATTCTTAAAGTCGGCTATATAGGCCGCATCTGTTAAAAATCCGTACGACCAGCCTGGTTTATTGAAGATTCTTATATACTTCGGAATTTGTTGCCTGCCCGATTTAAACATAAAGAACTTGGTATAGCTTCCAAAATATTCTGTGGTATCGTAATGCGGATATTTGCTTTCGTACGGTAGTTCAGACATGTACTGATACAAAAATTTATAATCGTCAGCCGTTAGCGCAAATCTTTGTTTGCCGGGTACAGATTCAGGAAACAAAACAGACTGTAATAATTGTTGCAAATCCTGCAGCGGCAAAACATTGTGCGTTGTAAAATCCATTGGCTGATGTATAAGACTGTCTTGCCGGTTATAGTATGCATTGCCAATAAGATATTTTTTGCTAAAGTTGAACGGCTTTATATTATATGCCGGTGGTTGCTGATATATAAGCTGACCGTTTTGAATAAATTTTATGGCGTTCGTGTGCCGGTTCTCTTCTTCAGTCATGGGCATAAAACGGCGTGTTATCCGGCTATTGACATATCCTTTACTTTGTAATTTTTCATTGAGTGTTTGCTGACCAACAAACTCATACAGCCTGTTATACGCATCATTATCGCTGATAAGAAATATTTCGCGTATATACTGTGCTATAGAAGGAAATCGATCTGCGGATAAACTATCCGTATACACTTTTATCTGCCCGCTGTAACTACTATCGGTGAGCATATGCGTATTCCGGTTGAGCGTGGGTGTATTTAATTCATGTAATTTTTCCAATGCACACAGTGCTACCGGCAATTTAACGGTGGATGCCGGGTTGAAATAAAGATTTTTATCGGCATGCAAATAATAATTTTTGAAATGCGGCCGATTATTTTTATCACGGTTAATCTGCGTGTAGATAATTTGGTACCTGAACGTATCTGGCTGGTTTAATACCTGTTGCAATAATGGCGATGGATGACTTCGCAGTAATTTTTCGAGCCATACATCTGTTTTTGGTTGGGCCGATGCATAGTTGATTCCCACAAATAGAAAAAAAAATCCAATAAAAACCTTCATTATTGGAAGTTACAAAATAAGGATCAAAAACAAATTGCACGGATAGAATTTCCTGGGGTGCATTTAAAATTGTCGTTTCGCTTGTCCCCTCTACAGTATAGCTGGAGAGGGGATTAAAAGGGGTGAGGTAAAAATGCAGCGACAATTTTAAATGCACCCATTCCCTTCGCGGGATCAATAAAAAATATAAATTGCAGCACATAATAATCAGCATGAAATTAGTGTCTTATTTGAAAGGTGGCCACGAACAGCTGGCCGTCTGTATTGACGGATATTTATACGATACAGAATCTCTTCACCCGGATTTACCCAATACAATGGGCATGTTTTTAAATTATTGGGAAGATTCATTTCCGATGGCACTCGGTGGCGAAATAATGGTACGTGAAGGAAAAGTTTCAGCAAATAAAGCGATAAAGTATGAAGATGTGCAACTCTTAGCGCCTGTTCCCTTTCCCACTTCGCTTCGGGATGGCTATGCTTCTCGCCTACACGTTGACACTGCACGGAGCGACCGCAATACAGATATGATTGCAGCATTTGATCAATATCCCGTTTTCTATTTTTCCAATCATCATAGTGTACAAGGCCCGGGAAATATAAATTGCATGCCGGATCACTTTAAAAAACTAGACTTTGAGCTGGAAGCCGCGATTGTTATCTGCAAGCAGGGGCGAAACATCCGCGCAGTGGATGCTGATGAATACATCGGTGGTTTAATGATCATGAATGATTTTAGCGCACGCCAATTACAAACGGAAGAAATGATGCTGCATCCTGGCACTGCCAAAGGAAAAGATTTTGCAACAGCTGTCGGCCCATGGCTGGTAACACCAGATGAATTGCAATCTTTTGAAACAGCTACAAAAGAAAATCATACCGGTAAAACATGGAGCCTGCGTATGCAATGCTTAATAAATGGAAAGCAGGTAAGTGATGGCAACCTTGCAGATATGAATTGGACGTTTGCTGAGCTGATTGAACGCGCTTCTTACGGCGCAGATTTATTTCCGGGAGATATTATTGGCAGCGGCACAGTTGGTACCGGATGTTTCCTGGAATTAAATGGAACCGGCAAATTAAATGATCCGGATTATATTGAACAATGGTTGCAACAGGATGATACAATAGAAATGGAAATTGAGGGCCTGGGAAGATTAAGTAATACCATTGTTGCGGAAGAAGATGATTTTTCTTTATTGGCAAATAAAAAACCTGGTGAGTGATAGAATGACAGGGATTGGTAAAGATGCGTTGCCCGGAAACATTGCGCAAAGCGCTGTGTTTTCTGACGATAATATTTTTCTATTAGCAAGTGTTACAGAAATACCAGTCATCGATCCGGCGTATTACGATGAAAAACTAAAAAATATTTTTCAGTATTATTCCATTAATCCGGATGAGCTGGAAAAAGAAATACATTTTTACGCTAAAGAGTTGCTTGATATGGGTAATGTGGCTGAAGCCTGGCAAGTTTTACTTTCTGTAACGCAATGAATCTTTTTATTGCACCAATCATTATCTCAATCCCAATCTTGCCATCAGCAACTCCTTTTTTGCTTTACTTACAGAAAGTTTTTCACCGCTTTTTAAAACAATATAGCCGCCGTCTGACCGCAAAAACTGCGAAACATACATAACATTGATTAATGCAGAATGGCGAATGGGCTGAAATAAATTGTCATCAGTCAGCGCGGTCTGCTGATTTATAACTGCTAATGGCCAACCGGACATACACAATTGCAAAACCCGAATTCTTGTTCGGAAAAAATGATTAGCTTAGTACAAGAGCAGGAAATGATAAATGCCCAACATGGCACACTACAAGTCAGAATAATAGCCCGTCAAGCGCTCAAAGTTCACTCTATTCATTACTAACCTACTACGTGTTATGAAATACACTGCGTTGCTGTGTTTGGCCATTTCGTTTATGGCTGGCTGTAAAAAGAGTAACTCTTCTGCTAACAATTATTTCGGAATGACGATCGACGGAGTGAACGTTACCTGCGATAATGGGATAAGGGCCAATAAAACCAGCATACAAAATAATTTTCCCAGCATTTTATGGATACTGTTCTGGTGTAAATCTGGAAATTCTAATAATGGGCTATCACAATACTTGCAAAAAATGCAACTGACCGCTCTTTGGCAACTATTATCTGTAATTATCATTATAAAGATTCGGTCGCTTGCCATTTATTACGGCTAATTACCAACGCGACTGTACTAATTGCAAATTCCCGTTTCGTATAAGCTGACAGGTGTGTTAGCTTAGAATAACAACCAAAAAAAATGTCAGAAATCCAGTTTCCCGGCATTCTATAACGAAAGAACAATCGATTAAAACTTACTGTATGTATTCAACAACAACCATCCTGCAATCAAAAAAAAGGATATTTGTATTGCCAGTTAAAAAAGAAGAACATACTAATGATTTGCAACGGCCACCGGTATTTTCAGGCACCAGGCAAAAACTCATTCGTCTCCTAATTTGGTTGAATATCCTGGTTGTTTCATTATATATTTTCCGAAACCCATATGCTGCTATTATCCAAACAAAAAGGCTGTTGCGTTTTCGAAATAAATTCCGCAACGGCCATACTTTGAAAAAATATGCACGTTCAGGAAACCGGTATTTTTTTACCTACAATGCACCGGGATGGCCGTCGGCAGCTTTTAACAGGTATATCAGGCATCAATTAAAAAATATCAAAGACGGTGTTAACAACACTAGTATCCACACGTTGTTATTTGGAATTACAAAGAAATGTGGCTTTAAATGCGAACATTGTTGTGAATGGGAAAACCTGAATAAACCTGAAGTGTTGTCTGTTGGCAACATGGTGGAAATTGTACATCGTTTTCAACAATTGGGGGTTACGCAAATACAACTCAGCGGTGGCGAGCCCATGAACCGTTTCCAGGATATCCTTTTTTTGCTAGACAATGCAAAAAAAGGGACTGACTTCTGGATACTTACTTCCGGATACAATTTCACTGCGGACAAAGCAATACTATTAAAACAACATGGCCTGACTGGAATTACTATAAGCCTTGATCATTGTGATGAGGCATTGCACGATGCCTTTCGTGGCGTAACCGGCTCGTTTAAAAGGGTATTTCACGCGGCAGCGTGTGCAAGACATGCAGGGCTCGCCATCTGCTTTTCAATTTGCGCCACGAAAAAGTTTATAGCACTTCCAAATCTTTTGCGTTATGCTGAACTGGCCAAAGAAGCCGGCGCATCATTCATACAGATACTTGAGCCGCAAGCGGTAGGGCACTATGCACGCCAGGTTGTGTCATTACCTGATTCGCAAATAAATCAGCTTGAACAATTTTATGAATTAATGAATTACGATGAACCATCATTTATTGGCTATCCAATTATAAGCTATCATGGTTACTACAGCAGGAGAATTGGATGCGCAGGATCCGGTAAAGACTTTTTATATGTTGATACAGATGGTGACGTACACAGTTGCTCTTTTTGTCAGCACAAATTATTTTCTGCGCTGGATGAAGGGTTGAGTAATCATCTCCAGCAATTAAAACGTACAGGCTGCGCTGTGTTTGGCCAATGTGAAAAAAAATAAACATCATGAAACCGTATAATTATTTAAGCTTATTACTACTTCCCTTGCTGGTAATAACCGGTTATACAATGGCTGGGTTATGGAATCTACTTACACCTGCCTTTTGTTTTGTGATCCATCCGTTGATAAGCAGTATAAAAAAAAGAAATCTTACGGAAATTCAGCCAATGGAGGATATCACTAAAAACCACAAGCATTTCCGCTTTGTAATACTGAGTTTTGTTCCTGTATTAGTCTTTCTTTTTATATGGTCTTTGACCAGGCTATCGCATATTGGTTTTTATGAGTCATGCGTGCTGGCAATGGCTACCGGAACAGTGAATGGTGTAATTGGATTTACACTTGCGCACGAATTTATTCACCGGCACACGATGCCGGAGAAAATAAGCGGGTTTCTGTTATTGCTGGTTAATAATTATTTGCATTACGATGTTGAACACACCGGTGGCCACCACGTGTATGCATGTACGCCGAAAGATCCGCATACAGCCAGGTGGGGAGAATCTTTTTATATTTTTTTACCACGAGCTATTGCAGGTACGTACATCAACGCATGGGAAATACAACTCACTTATTTAAAACGAAAAGGATATGCATTCTTTTCTCTCCGAAACAAGATGCTTGTCTATACCGGTGCTCAACTGCTATTGTATGGAGTGCTGGTTATATTTCTCGGAACAAAAGGAATTATCTTCTTTTTTGTACAAAGCAGTACCGCCATCTTTTTGTTACACATGATAAACTACCTGCAACACTACGGCCTGGCGCGAAAAGAAATAACAGGAGGAAAGTTTGAGAAAATTGCTGAGCATCATTCCTGGAATTCAGGATATGCACAACAGGCTTTTAATTTATTTCAGTTAGAAAACCATGCGGATCATCATATGCATCCATCTCATCCTTATGAAGAACTGAAACATCATCATGAATCTCCTCAATTGCCTGGCGGATATACGACAATGATTTGCCTGGCATTGATTCCTCCGTTGTGGTTTCGCATGATACATAAACGCATCTTCATCACCTTAAAATCTTCCCAGCATGAAATCATTGATTAACCGGCTGGCGCCTGTTGCGCCCGCCCTTATTTTCCCATTGTACGTAATTTGCCGGAAATTTAAAAAAACAGGGATTGCGTTATTGCTGTTTATAACAATTAGTTTGAGCAGCTGTTTTTTACATTTCTATCGAACCAACACGGTCCACGAAATTGACGCCGCCACTATTCAAAAACTGCAATCAGCAGATAAGTATTTTATTCTTCACACAGGCAACGATGTATTTGTACTAAAAAATATAAAAATAAACAACGAGATACTGGATGGTGATTTGGATTCGTCTGCATTGATAGCCAAAAGATATATTCATCCGGATACTAGTAGAACAAACAGGTTTTCGATAGCCAACAAAAGTGACGTGTTATATACAGTGCATCTGTATACATCAACTACCCCAGCACCTGGTGGTCATATAAATTTTCCCTTAAATACTATTACCCGTGTTGATGTGTATGAATTAGACAAAGCAGCCACTAGTGCTTCCAGGGTAGCCAGTATTATCGGCTTTACATTTCTAGCTGCTGCTGTTATAGGTCTTATTGCAGTGGCCGTTTCCTGCAATTGCCCCCAGGTATACACAAATAATGGAACTGAAAGCAAATTCAATGGCGGCTTGTACAGTGGTGCTATATATGCTTCGCTGGAACGAACAGACTATATGCCACTTCACAATATGCAGGCTGAAGGCAACAGGCTGCATTTGCAAATAGGTAATATTGCTGGTGAAGAACAACTTATTAACGAACTTAAATTATTAAAGGTAACACATCCAAAAGAAGATGAAGCTTTAATGGATCGATACGGCAATATCCTGGTATATCATCAACCCGTTTCAGCTGAAGTTGCATCGGCCGGAGAAAATATATATGTTACCAGCGAAGTAAGTAAGGAAGACAATATTTTCTATTCATTTACAAATAATGCCTCCGTCCAAAACAACAGCGATGTTATACTCAATTTTAAAAAGCCCGTCGGTGCATCGTCGGCAAAGCTTATTGTAAAAGCAAAGAACTCGGGCTGGTCAGGCTATCTTTTTCATGAATTCAATGCTCTTTTTGGTACCTATTACCCAGCCTGGACAGAGAAAAAAGATAAAGCTGATCCCAAAGAAATGCAGCAATGGCAACTGGATCAATCCCTGCCATTAATGGTGTCAATAAAAGACGGCGGCAACTGGAAATATATCGACTATTTCGTAACACCCGGCAATACCGCAGAGAGAGACATGATCATGAAAATAAATCTCGCCGGTTTAGCGCATGCGGATCATGTACAAATTCGTTTGCAAACCGCTTATATGTTTTGGGATCTTAATTATGCAGCGATGGACTTTTCAGAAGAAAACAACTACAGTACCACGGTATTGAATCCCATCAGAATACAGAAATCAGACAGTACTTCACAAATAGAACAGCTGAGCCAAAAAGATAAAAACTATACCCAGTTAATTAACCAGGACTACATCGTAGCCGATTTTGAAGAAACGCCTGCTACGCCAAACCAGGGAACATCTTATTTTTTACTGAGCAGTGGCTATTACCACATCAATAAATTTTATGACGCAAAGCCGCAGTTGACGAAATTGAAAGGGTTTTTAGAAAAGGGCGCCTTTGATAAATTTTCGCGGCAAAAATTCGAAGCATTTCAACATACACCGGCAAATGATACCACTTCGGGAGCAGCAGGTGGCAAATAATAATTTTACTATTAAATGATACAACGTGTAAAATCAGTTAATTAAACACAAGATTTGGGTACAATAAGTCAAGCGAAATCTTTTTATACGGATAGTTCTCAAGCAAGTTGCTAATCAATCCGGACGCAATGTTATCGTAAGAAATTATTTTTTGTGTATCCTGTTCGATCCACTTATAAAATTCAGCAGCAAAAGTTGCATCTATTTTATCCAATACTTTTACACCGAGACGCGTTAGCGCCGCGGCATTACATAGTTGTTCATATTGCCCGCGTATAGGAATGACCATTAATTTTTTTTGCAGGTGGAGTGCCTCTGCCGGTGTTTCGAAACCAGCCCCGGTGATTACGCCTGCACTACCGATCATACTTTCTGTAAACTGTCTGCTATTTACGGGCAGAAAAGTAATGTTTTCATTGCTGACTGGCTTGTTCACCTGTTTGGAAAACACCTGGAAATGAAAACCTTTTATTTCTTTTAAACATTTAAAAATTGTTTCGTCGCTATAGGAAGAAAGATACACGGTGATATGATTCTTATTGACTGGCTTTGCCTGCAATATCTCTCTTTTTATAACCGGTGTAAAAATAAAATCATCATATCTTTCAAAGTGCAAACCCATATAGTTGGTTGCCCTTGCAAAATATTTCAGGATTGATTCCCCTATCAAATCTTTATTTACCGGGCGTGGCGTAAGGGCTGATTGAAAAGAGGCCTGGTGACCAAAATTTACGGACGGTATTTTTTTATACGCACAAGCCAATGAAGTGATGCATTCAAAATCATTTATAACAACATCATATTTCTCAACTGGCAACTCCTTTACTTCATTCCATACACGTAATGGGTGTAAAGAACTAATAATTTTTGAATAGTTTAAGCCGCCGCCATTATTATAAAATAAGGTAAGCCCCTTGCTTCTGTACCGGACAGGTATCTCCGCGTTTAACTGGCTGTTGGCTCCACTTAAAAAAACATCTACCTGCCCGTATACACGCAAATACGGTAACAGTTCCATTGCTCTGCTGATATGTCCGTTACCCGTTGCCTGCACTGCATAAAAAATTTTCATTGCAAAATATTTTAAATAGTAATAAGTGCGTGAACGATGTTAAACGGCCAGCGAATTAATATAAAAATGTATCTCCTCCGATACCACATTAACGACTGGCATACTATCTCCTGGTTTGTCCAGATCAGATATGTTTGTATCATAGTCATACACGTGCCAGTCGTTATTATGGTATTCCAGTGCAGTTAGATGTTCAATCCAATCGCCACTATTGAGATAAACAACGCTTCCTGCACTGGTTGTCACTGTTTTTTTGCAAGGCTGATGTACGTGGCCGCAAATAACGTAGGCATATTTTTTTTCAATCGCCAGTTCTGCTGCTATCATTTCAAGATCATTGATTTTAGCAACTGCTTTGTTCACGCCAGCCATTATTTTTTTTGAAAGCGAAATGCGTTCCTGCCCGAGTAAACGGAGGCAACTATTTATAAACCTGTTTAATACTATCAGTAATCCATAACCGCTGCTACCCAGCTTTGCAAGTGTTTTAGCGCTGCCGCGGGTTGTATTGTCAAACACATCGCCATGAAAAATCCAGGTCATTTTATTATTGATTTCAATAACCAGTTTATCCGTTAACTGAAAATTACCCAGATCAAGGCCCGAGTAACGGCGCAGTGTTTCATCGTGGTTGCCCGTGATGTAAATAACACGTGTGCCATTGCCCATCATGTGCATGATTTCTTTTATCACGCCAAAATGCGCTGCGGGAAAATAATGTTTGCTGAATTGCCAGATGTCGATAATATCGCCGTTAAGAATCAGCATTTGTGGCGCAATGCTGCGCAGGTAACCGGTAATGTCTTTTGCCTTACTACCGTAGGTGCCTAAATGCAAATCAGATAAAACCACTACATCAACCGGTCGTTTTTCCATGTGGATATGCGTTTAACAAATATCCACATGGTATATTACCTGTGTATTGCCCCTGCATTAATGAATTGTAAAGAATGCCCGGCAAAAATGAAAATTATGTTACTTTATTGATTTTCAACAACTGGTTTAGCCAGGTGGCGAAGCAAATAAGCCGATAGGATTATCTGATTATAATTTTATCTTTAGGAAAGCAAAACCAGGGATATGAAAAATATAATGGTTGCAGCTTTTATACTTACTTTTTCTTCTTCGCTTTTTTCACAGCAGCTTACGCCTGATACGTATTCACACCATGATGATTTTATGTTAAAAAGCAGGCGCAAAGAAAGAGCCGGCATTATTCTATTAAGCTGCGGTGCAACGGTTACTATTGGCGGCACGCTTTTAATAATTGACGGCGCTAATAGAAATCACAGCAATGGCAGTTATGTTGGCGGTGAGCTGAATGGTGCAGAAGCCGAAATTATAGTTGGTGCCCTGGTAGCAGCTATGGGCGTTGTTTCCATGAGCGCATCCATCCCTTTTTTTGTTGGTGCGCACAACAGCCGGAGAAAGGCGTTGTCTATGTTGCTCAAAACAGAAAAAATGATGCTGCCATTTAAAACTGCTTTGTTCAGTCAGCAATATCCCGCCATGGCAATTCATATTCCGCTGGGAAAATAGAAATGATTATCTAAGGCGTGTACGATGTCAAAAAATGTTTATAGTCTTTCAATACGCTGTTGAATTCCCGCTTCAATCTTGTATTTTTGCTGCCCTTAATGGTGGAACAAATGCTGCTATTAATTTAATACAAGCTATACATGAGTACGCAACATTTATCGGAACAGGAAATCATCCGCAGAGAAAAACTGGATGGGTTAAAAAAATTGGGTATTGACCCATATCCGGCAGCATTATACCCCGTAAATACCAATTCAGCATTTATAAAAGCAAATTATAAGGGAGAAGAAAACAAAGCCGATTTTGCAGATGTTTGCCTGGCAGGCCGCATTATGAGCGTGCGTGATATGGGCAAAGCAAATTTTGCTGTTTTGCAAGATGGTGCAGGCAAAATACAATTATACATCAAGCAGGATGATATTTGTCCCGGAGAAGATAAAACCTTGTATCAGCAGGTTTGGAAAAAGCTAACTGACATCGGTGATATCATTGGTGTTAAGGGATATGTCTTTACAACTAAAACCGGCGAGACTTCTGTTCATGTTAGAGAAATAACGGTGCTTACCAAATCTTTAAAACCATTACCCACCGTAAAAGAAAAAGATGGCGAAGCATTCGACGAGGTAACTGATCCTGAATTTAAATATCGTCAGCGTTATGTTGATTTAAATATCAACCCGGAAGTAAAAGAAACTTTTGTGAAACGTACGAAGATGATAAATACCATCCGTGAATTTTTAAATGAACGGGGGGCGCTGGAAGTAGATACCCCGGTTCTGCAGGCTATACCCGGGGGCGCTGCGGCAAAGCCTTTCATCACACACCACAATGCACTGGACGTTCCTTTTTATCTGCGTATTGCCAATGAATTGTATTTAAAGAGATTGATTGTTGGTGGGTTTGAATGGGTATATGAATTCAGCCGGAATTTCCGTAATGAAGGAATGGATCGCACACACAACCCTGAATTTACCGTGCTGGAATGGTACACAGCATACAAAGATTATTTCTGGATGATGGAAATCACTGAGCAGCTGATGGCACGAATCGCCATTGCTTTACATGGTTCAACGGATGTGCCATTGGGCGATAAAATTATCAACTACAAGCCGCCATTTAAACGAATTTCCATCCTGGATGCCATAAAAGAAAATACGGGTATTGATGTAAGTGAAAAAGATGAAGCAGGCCTGCGGGATGTTTGCAAACAATTAAATATTAGTGTACCTGGCAATATCGGCAAAGGAAAATTGATTGATGAAATTTTTGGCAACACCAGCGAGCATACTTATATACAACCCACCTTCATTATTGATTACCCGGTGGAAATGAGTCCGCTTACAAAAAAACATCGCAGCAAACCTGGGCTGGTAGAGCGTTTTGAGCTGATGGTCAATGGCAAAGAAGTTGCCAATGCGTACAGTGAATTAAATGATCCCATTGAACAGCGGGAGCGTTTTGAAGAACAGGCGCAACTGATGCAACGCGGAGATGACGAAGCGATGTTTATTGATCACGACTTTTTACGTGCACTTGAATATGGTATGCCACCAACCAGTGGCATTGGAATTGGCATCGACCGGCTATGTATGTTTATGACCAACCAGGTAAGTATACAGGATGTATTATTTTTCCCGCAAATGCGCCCGGAAAAACAACAGGCAGAATAGAAGCAATATAATTTATAGGAAACCCGTAGTCTTTGAAGTCCCCGCAGGCTGGGCTGCCAGACTACGGTAGTTTGGAGCATGCAGACTGCCATAGTTTTATGATTTGGGATCCCGAATAAAAACTACCGTAGTCTTTGAAATCCCCGCAGCCTGGGCTTGCCAGACTACGGTAGTTTAGAGCATGCAGA
>JBDUAY010000469.1:0-4453 GCA_040004415.1 Bacteroidota bacterium
AGTCTTTGTTTTCTTTGCTTCTTTGCTGTCTTTGCGTGAGCATGTCTGAACCGGGATGTATGAGATTGATGGGATTTTTGGGATAGGATGCTGAATTGGATTTGTTGGATAAATGGATTTTGGGTATTATTTGATAAGTCTTTTTTTTGGCTGTGTTGCGTACGGATGTCTGAACTGTTATTTGTGAGATTAATATGATTTTGTTATAGATGATATAGATTCATAATTAATCATTCACGTCTTTTTTACCTCCCTGAAAAGCCACCTTACTTGTGGTAAATATTTAACCGGCTGTCTTCCGCTACTTTGGAAATACTACCTTAGTGCCGTCATTTAGCCCGGCGAATCGTAAGGTTCGCCGCTTGTTTCGATACACCCGGTTTCACCGATCTGAACATAACTGTTACTATGCAAAAAAAATTATTCCTGCTTGATGCCATGGCGTTGATTTTTCGCGCTTATTATGCCCTTATCCGCAATCCGCGCGTTACCAGTAAAGGCAGAAACACCAGCGCGCAATTTGGGTTTACCAATACTTTGATAGAATTGCTCAATAATCAGAAACCATCGCATATGGCCGTATGCTTTGACACACATGCGCCTACTGAACGTCATATAGATTTTGCTGATTACAAAGCGAACCGCCAGGAAGCGCCGGAAGATTTAATGAACGCAATGCCTGACATCAAAAGAATCATTCGCGGTTTTAATATTCCGGTAATAGAAATTGACGGATACGAAGCAGATGATATTATCGGTACACTGAGTAAAAAAGCGGCAGATGCAGGTTACGAAGTTTTTATGGTAACGCCGGATAAAGATTATGGCCAGCTGGTAAGCGAAAAGGTAAAAATTTATAAACCCGGCTACCAGGGTGGTGATGTAGAAATTATGGGACCGAAAGAAGTAATGGAGAAATGGAACATTAAAAATGTTTCGCAAGTAATAGACATCCTTGGCTTAATGGGCGATGCAGTAGATAATATTCCGGGTATTGCGGGGGTAGGAGAAAAAACAGCGGCTAAATTATTGGGTGAATACGAGACCTTAGAAAACGTACTTGAAAATGCGGCTACTATTAAAGGCGCACTGGGCGAAAAAATAAGAAATGGCAAAGATGCTGCCATTATGAGTAAGAAGCTGGCCACTATTATTATGAACGTTCCATGCGAATTTCATGAAGAAGATTTTAAGATAAAAGAAATTGATAAAGAAGTTTTGAAAGAAACGTTCGCCGAACTGGAATTTAAAGCCATCGGCAAAAGAATTTTTGGAGATGATTTTAATCCTTTTACTGCTGCAGGCGGTGTACCCACCCAGCCGGTGGCTGTTCAAACAGATCTCTTTGGAAATATTATTGAAATGCCTGGCCCTGGTATAAAAATTAAACCGGCTGGCGATGAAACACCAGAAGCTGGCGAAACCGCCGGAGCGGCAGATAAAAACATTAGCAACACTGAACATACCTACGAAGCGGTAGAAGGCGACGAGGCAATTAAAAAATTTGTGGCCAGGCTAATGAAGCAAAAAGAGATTTGTTTTGATACGGAAACAACTGGCATTGATGCGAATGATGTAGAAATAGTGGGGATGAGTTTTGCGTATGAAGAAGGAAAAGCTTTTTATGTTCCTTGCCCGCCCGACCAGGAAAAAGCGATCGCCCTCGTGAAACAATTTGAGCCGCTGTTTAATAACACCGAAATAACCTGGGTAGGCCAGAACCTGAAATACGACATGCTGGTATTGAAGTGGTACGGGCAGGAACTCAAAGGAGAAATTTTTGATACGATGCTGGCGCATTATGTTATTGAGCCAGACGGCAAACGCAGCATGGATATTTTAAGTGCACAGTATCTCGGTTATGAGCCGGTACACATTGAAGAATTGATTGGCAAAAAAGGCAAGGGCCAGGGAAATATGCGCGATGTGGAACTGGAGAAGATAAAAGAATATGCGTCGGAAGATGCAGACATCACATTACAACTGAAACATATTTTTACGCCGTTGTTAAAAGAAAAAGAGGTAGAAAAGGTTTTTAGCCAGGTAGAAAACCCATTGGTAAAAGTATTAACGGCGATGGAGTTTGAAGGAATAAGGGTTGATATGGATTTCCTCAACCTCTATTCAAAAGAACTGGAAAAAGAAGCAAAGTTGGCAGAAGAAAATGTTTATAGCCAGGCAGGTGTTCGTTTTAACCTGGCATCACCTAAACAATTAGGAGAAGTATTGTTTGATAAATTGAAATTAGACCCCAAAGCAAAAAAAACGAAAACGGGCCAATATGCAACCGGTGAAGATGTGTTATTGAAACTGGCCAACCAGAGTAAAATTGTAGAAGACATCCTGGCTTTTCGGGAGCTGACCAAATTAAAATCAACGTATGTAGATGCACTACCGTTGATGATTAACCGCAAAACAGGCAGGGTGCATACATCTTACGCGCAGGCGGTGGCAGTAACCGGCAGGTTATCGAGTAACAATCCCAACCTGCAAAATATACCGGTAAGAACGGAGCGTGGGCGTGAAATAAGAAAAGCATTCATTCCACGCGATAAAGATCATGTGCTTGTATCCGCAGATTACTCGCAAATTGAATTAAGAATTGTGGCAGCCATTAGTGCCGATGTAAATATGTGCGATGCTTTTAAAACCGGCAAGGACATTCATACGGCTACTGCTGCCAAAGTATTTAATGTAGAAGAGATAGATGTGACGAAGGAAATGCGTTACCGGGCCAAGAGTGTAAACTTTGGCATCATCTATGGCCAGGGGGCATTTGGATTAGCAGAGAACCTGAAAATCAGTCGCGGAGAGGCAAAAGAAATTATTGATAATTATAAAAAGCAATTTCCCAATATTCAGAAGTACATGGATGAGACAATCAATTTTGCAAAGGAGTTTGGTTATGTGGAGACTTTGATGGGACGGAAAAGATGGCTGCGCGATATTAATGAAGCAAACCCCACTGTAAGAAGTTATGCAGAAAGAAATGCTATCAACTCGCCTATACAAGGCACAGCTGCTGATATGATTAAACTGGCAATGATAAAAATTCACGAAGCATTCAATAGAAATAAATTCAGATCAAAAATGTTGTTGCAGGTACATGATGAACTGGTATTTGATGCACATAAAGATGAACTGGAAATTATCAAACCGATTATTATAGAATGTATGCAAACAGCATTATTACTACCCAATGATGTACCAGCAAATGCAGAGATTGGGCATGGTGACAATTGGCTGGAGGCGCATTAGAATGAAATATTTGTACAGAACCCGGGGTTATAAATACTCCTTGTGCTTTAATTAGGCATGACCATTAATTATTCATTGGAAGAAGATTTGTCACAATAATATTTATTTGTCGCTTAATGGCAAAAGTTTCACAGGAAAACAAACCGGTATACTACACAATCACTGAATTACCGCTGACCGAATCCGGCAAAGAGAAATTAATAAAAAATACCGCTGGTTATTACAAGGTGAATTTTTTACTGATCCCACTTTTGATCCTAATCTTTTTTTGGGGATGGCTATATTTCAGCATTTTTTTGGCGGTCACTATTATATGGAATATAGTGGCTTTAAAAAACCAAGCCAGTGCCGAAAAAAGCATGAATAAGCCTGCAACTATTATTACAGGTAAAGTCACAAATAAAATTAAGGATGAAGAAGTGCATATTTTTTTTGGGCCGGAAGAATTTGATATTACCTATGCAAATCCTTCGTTTGAAATAGAAGTGGGAGATACAATTTCATTATACTATTCCCAAAAAGAAAATGGCGAAAGAGGTATTCTGCTGAACGTTTCGAGGTAGGCTGTAAAGATAATTTACTACAAAAATTTTTGCCTTAATACCACATACAGGTAAGTATTCATCTACCCAAATAGTCATAAGTTTGTTTTTTCGGAAAAATCCAAGCCTGCCTGCTGGCATGGCTTAAATTAATATGCAAATGATGAAGGCGATACTAACCATTAGCGCAATATTTTTTATAGTTGCAGCCTCTGCGCAAACAGGCAATCCTGTGTTTTTAAAATGGAAACTTCAGCCAAAGGAAATACTTGCATACAATACAGTTATGCAGGAAATTGATACCGCAAACTTCAAAGACTTTTCAGTTGATTTTGGCATTTTGTTAAAGATATTTGAGGACAGCACAAACAAAAAAACAGATGAAGCAAAGAAGTTTTTTTCAGAAATCAATAAGTCGTTAAAAGAGAACGGCTTGGTCACAAAGTTAAGAGAAAACAAGCCCGGCGTTATCGGTATTGAAATGGTCATGAAACAAAAAGATGATAATCCGGCATCCAAAAAAGACACCACGGAAAATATTATAAAAATGATGAGCAAGCTAAACGGCAATGTAATGCTCCGGGGCGCCATCAATGAGAACGGATCGATACAAAGTTTTTATGTTAAAAATGATCAGAAGAATTTAATTGCCA
>JBDUAY010000470.1:0-4444 GCA_040004415.1 Bacteroidota bacterium
GTTCTATGTTTTTTCGGTAAAAACATAGATACAAACGTTGGTTTCGTTTTCAGGGTGGATAATGATTTCTTTATCCTGAATTTTACCATTACATTTTTTAGTTCAGGAAAATGCGACAACGCTTCAAGTGTTTCTTTTTCATAGCCCGCCGGCAATTGTTTGTGCCTTGCATATTGCAACAGGTTAGTGTCATTTGCCTGATGCATGCTGCTTATTATTTCAAGCGGCACAGATCTTTGAGCACAAACAATTTGCGTCATCAAAATGCCTGAAAAGGCCAGTATCGCCAGCTTTATTTTTACATTCATGCCCGTTTCAATAGACTGTAAAACTAATAATTGTTAAAAAAAATATCGATCATAAGAGACGAATAAAGATAATAAGTCGCTGAACAGGAAATGATTATCGGCGAATCAACTTACCAGGCTAAAAAGTACAATAAATAAATGCCAGTTACGTATTGTGTTTATGTGAGGCGATAAGCCTTATGCCACTTGTCTTCTCCTTACAATATATTCATTCGCTTGTTCAGCGTACCGCGGTAAGCGTCGGCTACCGGTATTGGTTTACCATTAATAATGATGGCACCTTCCTGTATGGTGTCTATTTTGCTAATGGCGATAATATAGGAACGGTGTACGCGCAGAAAAGCAGGGGCCGGCAACCTTTCTTCTACCGCTTTTAGTGTGGTATGGATGGCATAAAATTTTTGAGGTGTAAATAATTTTACATAATCACCCATGGCTTCTGCAAATAAAATATCTTCCAGCTTTAATTTCCGCACAATGTTTGAATCACGAATAAAAATAAATTCATCCTCCTGCAATTTTACTTCTTCGGTGATGCTCTGGCATATCTCTCTTGCTTTGTCAATTGCCTGGAGAAAGCGGGCGGGCATTACCGGTTTAACAATATAATCTGCCACATGCAACTCAAATGCTTCCGCCGCATATTCTTTTTTAGAGGTTGTAAAAATAATCACCGGGCTCTGTTTGCCCAGGTTTTTAGTCAGCTCAAGTCCGGTCATACCCGGCATTTCTATATCAAGTAATAACAGATCAATATCAAGCTCCTGTAAAAGATTATAGGCTTCCATAGCGCCGGCGCATTCACCGGCGATGGTAATATCTTTTACCTGGCTGGCCAGTTGTTTTAAAGTAGCCCGGGCAATTTTATTATCGTCTACAATAAGGCAATTCATACAATAAAAATAATCATTTCAAAATAAGAGCGGGCAGGCAATCCAGGATTTTAAGTAGTATTGACATCCTGATAACCAATATGTTCAATTTATATGAGAAACATAAAAAATAATTGCGAATACTACCCGCATGCGTAAGTCTTCCAAATACAATATGTTTGTACCTAATTTAAACTGGTATGAAAAAAATATTCTTCTTTTTTATATGCTCTTGCCTGCTGGTGCAATGTTTTTCTCAAAAAATGCCGAAAGCTATACAGATGTTTAACGGGAACGATTTAAGCAACTGGACGATTAAAATTAAGGATCATGCGATCAATGAAAACTTTGAAAATACATTCAGGGTAGAAAATGGTGTAATGAAGGTGAGCTATGATCAATACGACGATTTTAAAGAACAGTATGGTCATATATTTTATAAAAAGAAACTGAGCTATTATTTATTTGTAGTTGAATATCGTTTTTTAGGCGATCAGGTAAAAAACGGGCCGGGATGGGCATATCGTAACAGTGGCGCTATGTTACATGGCCAAAGCCCGGAGAGCATGGATTTGCACCAGGATTTCCCAATATCAATGGAAGAGCAACTGCTGGGTGGAAATGGAAAAGATGAAAGATCGAACGCCAATTTATGTACGCCGGGAACCAATGTTGTACTGGATGGTAAATTGTATACACAGCATTGCGTGAACTCAAGTGCTAAAACGTACCATGGCGACCAATGGGTGCACGTGGAAGCGCTCGTGTTAGGTGATTCTATTGTTAAACATATTGTAGACAATGATACCGTGCTCGTGTACACCAAACCGCAATATGATGGCCGCGATAAGTGGGTGAAGAAATTGGGACTTAAAGACGGCGACCTGATCAGCGCAGGTTATATTTCACTGCAAAGTGAAAGCCACCCTTGCGAATTTAGAAAGGTAGAATATTATGATCTCGAAAAATATAAAGGTGATCCTGAAAAATTAAAGAAAGTGATTGCATTATTACAGCAAAGGAAGAAGTGATATAATACGAATGATTCCGTTAAATAATTCAACTAACAAAAAATAATTATCTTCCGCTATATGGATGCGGCAGTTTTGAAAACAAAATCTCCTGAGCAATTACGGCTGGCCACCAGCGTTTTCTTTTTTATCTCTGGGTTTGGCTATTCTACCTGGGCGTCCAGGATACCTTACATACAACAGCATTTGCATTTGAACGAAGCAGAATTGGGAGGCGTGCTCCTGGTAATGCCCATCGGTCTTATTTTAACCCTGCCTGTAACAGGTAAGTTGCTGGACCATTTTGAAAGCAGGACAATTATGCTTGTTGGCGCCATTATATTTAACAGTTTGCTGGCCCTGCCCGGCTTTGTGGTAAATACATTGCAATTGGTGGTGGTATTGTTTTGTTTTGGGTCTGCCCGTAACCTGATGAATCTCTCCGCAAATACGCAAGCGGTGTATGTGCAGGCATTGTACAACAGATCTATTCTCACCACCATGCATGGTATCTGGAGTGTTGCTGGTTTTGCCGGCGCTGGATTGGGTTATTTAATGGTGCTGTTTAATGTACATACCCGTTGGCACCTGCTGGGGGTAAGTATTTTGCTGGTCATATCTGCTATCATTTGTTTTCCGTATACGCTTGAAAGAAAGCCCGTTCCGCAAACAAAAAAGCCCGTATTTTCTTTACCAGATAAGCAAATGATGAAATTTGCGCTGATTTGTTTTGGCTGCATGGCCTGCGAAAATATTATGTACGACTGGAGTGGTATTTATTTTCTTAAAGTGATTCATTCATCAAAAGCAGCTTCTATCGGGGCATATGCAATTTATATGGTAACCATGACCATCGGGCGTTTCGGCGGCGATAAGCTGGTTGGAAAAATCGGTGTAAAAAGGTTACTGACTTACAGCGGGTGGCTTATCTTTTTTGGGTTGATGACGGCGGTGCTGTTACCCTTCCAAATAAGCGCGGGTATTGGGTTTGCTTTGGTGGGATTCGGCGTATCCTGTATCGTGCCATTGGTGTTCAGCATTGCAGGCAAAGTGGAAAATGTAAATACAGGGCAATCGCTGGCTGCGGTGTCAACTATCGGTTACCTGGGTTTTCTATTGGTGCCGCCCATGGTAGGTTTTATAGCACAGGCTACCAATTTGCAATGGTCCTTTGCCGTTATAGCGTTGATGTCTACCGTCATTATTTTCAACGTAGCATCAATACCTGGTGAGGAGGCAACGAACGAAGAGATTCAACAGGTTGAGGAGGTTTGAACAAATTTTCTTCGCAGGCGTATTCCAATTACTTCGTGAATATTGTGGTCCAAATGGGAAAGATATCTAGAGAAGTGCCGGTTTAGATTTCTCTATCCTGGGTAACACACTCATCAATTGTCTTGGTTATATTTTCCAGGCCCATTTGAAAAGTGGCTGCATCCGTCCAGCCGAATCCGATCCGCATATATGTATCCGGCATGGCAAACCAATGTCCGGGCCCAACCATCGTTTTATATTTTTGCATCAGCAGGCTATAAAATTTTTCTGTATCAATTACAATATCATTCCTGAATCTTGGAAAGCAAACTACGCCACCTGCCGGCAGCACCGCTTCGAGCCTTGTCTCTTTTTGCAGCCATTCGCGCAGCAAATTAAAATTTTGCATGGCACGCTCATTAATTACAGTTGAAAATTTTTCTTTTTGCCGATAAAACTGGTACGCTACTTCCTCATCAAGCGCAGAGTTACTGATATAGATCATTTCTTTGGCCGCAAGAAAGCGTTCCAGCAATTCTTCATCCTGTGTTATCAGCCAGCCGATTCTTAAACCTGGCAATCCATAAGCTTTGGATAAGGACGAGACGCTGATTAATTTATTGCTTTTAGCAGCCATGATGGGATAGTGCGTCTTAAAACAGGCATCACGATACGTTTCATCTACCAGCAACCAAATATCATTTTTCTCCGCGATTACGATGAGGTTGTTAAGCTCTTCTGCTGTCATCAGCATACCGGTAGGGTTATGTGGTGTGGTAATGCTGATGAGTTTTGTTTTGGGTTGAATAGCTGCTTCAATGGCAGCAATATCTACGCGCCAGTTTTTTTCAAATGTTACATCAATGTAGCTAATGCTGCAACCAATCGTTACCGGCACTGCTATATTGGTTGCGTAATTAGGTTTTACGACAATTAAATGATCGTCTGTTGAAAGCAATGAACTGTTGATGATAAACAATGCGCCCGCAGCGCCATTGGT
>JBDUAY010000471.1:0-4427 GCA_040004415.1 Bacteroidota bacterium
CATACGCAGATTCGATCGCAAATGTTGAAGAGCTGATGGTAATGCAGGAAATGCCTGTTCCAAAAAAATCTTACATTCTGCAACGCGGAAATTACAATATGCCGGCAGAAGAAGTTTTTCCCAATACGCCAGCTGCTATATTTCCTTTTCCTAAAAATTTGCCAAAGAACCGTTATGGATTGGCGCAATGGTTAACCGATGACAATCACCCGCTGACTGCCAGGGTGGAAGTAAATCGCCTTTGGCAAAACTTCTTTGGTATTGGCCTGGTGAAAACGGCAGAAGATTTTGGTAACCAGGGCGAGATACCCAGTCACCCCCAATTATTGGATTGGTTGGCCGTTACATTTAAAGAATCTGGTTGGGATATAAAGAAGCTAAATAAATTAATTGTGATGTCTGCAACATACCGGCAAAATTCAAAAGCAACAAGAGAGCTGATGGAAAAAGATCCGGAGAACAGGTTGCTGGCACGCGGACCGTCTTATCGCATGTCAGCAGAAATGATACGTGATAATGCTTTGCAGGCAAGTGGCCTGCTCAACAAAAAAATAGGCGGCAAGAGTGTAAAACCGTATCAGCCTGATGGACTCTGGGAGATAAATAATACCAGCTATACCCGGGATTCTGGTGATGCGGTGTACCGCAGAAGTTTGTATGTTATTGTAAAGCGATCGGTGCCCAATCCTACCTTGTCAACCTTCGACGCAGTCTCAAGAAGTTATTGCGTAGTTCGGAGGCAGAAAACCAATACGCCGCTGCAGGCCCTGGTAACACTTAATGATCCTACATTCAATGAAGCTGTGAAAGTGCTGGGTGAACAGATGGTAACGGAGACAGATAAACGCGAATCAATTGTACATGCATACCGGAAATTAGCTGCAAAAACGCCTTCACAAAATGAGGTAGATCTATTGTTGGCGCTTCAGCAAACGGAGGAAAGGAAATTCAGAAATGATCCGAAAAAAGCACGTGGATGGCTGCATGCAGGTCAGTATATGATTAATAAAAAGTTGGATTCGTTACAGGTGGCGGCCAACGCGGTAGTAGCCAGCACAATTTTAAATTCAGACGCCTGCTTAACTAAAAGATAAATTATGTCAGACCACCACAAAGAAGATTTCAGGTTGCATACGCCAGACTTTAACCGGCTGAACAATAATCTTGACAGGCGTAATTTTCTTATAAAAACATCGCTGGGTCTTGGCGCACTGGCAACGGGGTCTTTGCTGGGCATCAATAATCTTTTTGGCAATGCTTCAAAACCATTGGCAGAAAACAATGCAGCAAATTTTGAAGAAGAAATGCTGCGCGCCATTCCGCATTTTGCGCCGAAAGCAAAGCGCGTGGTATATTTATTTATGAGTGGTGGTCCCTCGCAGTTTGAAACCTTCGATTATAAACCGGGCCTGGCGGGTATGATGGGGCAGGCACTGCCAGATTCAGTACGAAAAGGGCAGCGGCTCACCGGCATGAGTGCCAATCAAAGTATTTTACCCATAGCACCGTCTGTTTTTACATTCAATCAATACGGAAAAAATAAAACATGGATAAGTGAATTGCTGCCACATACCGCAGAAGTGGTTGATGATTTATGCATTGTAAAATCGTTGTATTCAGAAGCGATCAATCATGATCCGGCAATCACTTTTTTTCAAACGGGCAGCCAATTGCCGGGCAGGCCATCAATTGGTTCATGGCTTAGTTACGGATTAGGATCTGATAATAATAATCTTCCGTCTTTTATTGTGCTGGTGTCTAAAAACGGGCAGAAAGACCAGCCTTTGTATTCGAGATTATGGGGGAATGGTTTTTTGCCATCTAAATTCCAGGGAGTACAATTCAGATCTGGAAAAGATCCGGTATTATTTCTAAATAATCCGGATGGTTACGATGGTGCGGATCGAAAAGAAATGCTTGGATATCTTTCGAAATTAAATCAGTTGCAAAATGAAGCGTATGGCGATCCGGAAGTAGAAGCGCGCATTACGCAATATGAAATGGCATACCGCATGCAAACATCCGTGCCGGAAGTAATGGATATTTCGAAAGAGCCGGATGATATTTTTGAGATGTACGGGCCGGATAGCAGGGACCCCGGAACGTATGCGGCTAATTGTATTCTTGCACGTAAGTTACTGGAAAAAGATGTAAAATTTGTGCAGTTGTATCACCAGGGTTGGGATCAGCATGGGGGTTTGCCGAAAGGAATTGCCCAGCAGTGTAAGACAACTGATCAGGCCACAGCTGCACTAATAAAAGATTTAAAAAGACGTGGATTGCTGGAGGATACATTGGTGGTATGGGGTGGAGAATTTGGCCGCACCGTTTACTCACAGGGTAAATTAACTGCCGAAGATTATGGCCGCGATCATCATCCGCGTTGCTTCACCATGTGGATGGCAGGGGCAGGTGTGCAGGCAGGAACCAGTTACGGAGAGACAGATGATTTCAGTTATAATATTATAAAAGATCCGGTACATGTGCACGATTTCCAGGCAACGCTGATGTACCTGATGGGTATCGATCACGAAAGATTTACGTATAAATTCCAGGGCAGGCGTTTCCGGTTGACGGACGTTCATGGTAAAGTTGTGAAAGGAATTTTGTCGTGAAACTTCAGGCTCCGCAAGGGTACACGCGCGTGCAGTCCTTGCTTTTCAACATACAAATGAAATGTCAAAAAACTTTTATAAATTTTATCCGTGATCAAAAAAATTATCAGGAAGAATAATAACCAAAAACACAAAGCTTCATCTAAGTCCCTCTTCAGGTGGGACAGGGGTTAAATTATAAATTTTTTTGCTATGGCAACAAGAAGAAATTTTATCAAAAACACGATGATGGGTTCAGCAGTGTTAATGGCAAAGCCTGCTGCAACATTTTCTATTCTGCATAAAGACAAGTTACAGGATGATCCTGTAATTGGACATGGCGCATTTACGTATAAAGCAGATAAAAATTGGGCGAAGATTAGTGTAAACAATAACCCCCTTTTTAATTGTCATGAGATGGTGCAGGACAGCAAAGGGAGATTGATTATGCTGGGCGATAGTATCAGGAATAATATTTTAATTTTTGATAAATCAGGAAAGTTGCTGGACTACTGGGGTACCGCTTTTCCGGGCGGTCATGGCCTTTCTATTTCCAGGGAAGGCGGCGAAGATTTTTTATTGTTGACAGATTGCGGCTGGTTCCAGGATAAAACAGGCAACTGGACCAAACAGGCCGGCCAGGTGATGAAGATGACACTGGACGGAAAATTGATATTTTCGGTTGGGCATCCCCGTACGATTGGTATTTATAGAGATGATGAGCCCTTTATGCCAACGGAAACAGCTGTTGCACCCAATGGTGATATTTATGTGGCTGACGGATATGGTTCTGATTACATTATACAGTATAATAGTAAGGGACAATACATCCGGCATTTCGGTGGCCATAACAATGCCGGCAAAGATCATAACCTTGTAAATGCGCATGGTGTGTCTGTGGATTTGCGGGATAAAAATAATCCTGCACTTATTTGTACCTCCCGTGAAGAAAATTGTTTTAAGATTTTTACCCTGGATGGAAAATTCATCAAACGTATTGACATGCCCGGCATGTATGTTTGCCGTGCAGTAGAAGATGGGCAAAATGTGTATGCAGGTGTTTGCTGGTCGAAGGATGCAGCGGGAAAACGAAACAGTAATACCGGCTTTGTAACGATACTGGATGATAATAACAAATGTGTTTCAAATCCGGGTGGTAACGCACCTGTTTATAAAGACGGTGTGCTGCAACCAACGCTGCAGTCTGTTAATCCTGTTTTTCAGCATGGCCATGATGTATGTGTAGATGAAGACAAGAATTTATACATCTGTCAATGGAATGCCAATCACACGCCACCCGTAAAATTAACACGTGTATAAAATAGTGTTGCTGGATATTCCCGGATTTTTAGGACACTTGCATCCGCTTGTAGTGCATTTGCCTATTGGGTTTTTGTTATTGGCGATGATGTTTGATCTGCTTTCTTATTTTAGCAAATATGCCTATCTTAAAGAAGCTGTTTCATTTACGCTGTTTGCAAGTTTTATTGCTGCAGTAACATCTTGTATTTTCGGCTATCTGTTATCGCTATCGGGTGATTACAACGACGTTGTTTTAGGCAATCATAAATTTGCTGGTATTATACTTACAATTATTACCAGTTTACTTTTTATTGCCACTACAAAAAAAGCACAATCATTTTTCACTATACCCGCAGGATTATTTTCATCGCTGTTTGCCGGTGTAATTGTATTAATGGCTTATACGGGTCACCAGGGCGGAACCCTTACCCACGGCAGTACGTATCTTTCTATGGAAACATTAACGCAGGAACATCGTAAGAAGCCCGCTAATGTTGAAGATGCTTTGATCTTTGAAGATGTAGTGCATCC
>JBDUAY010000472.1:0-4424 GCA_040004415.1 Bacteroidota bacterium
TTTTACTCCCGTGATGCAGATTCCATTTTTATTCTTTCCAGCGGTTCATTACTAACATACAATTACCGGTTTAAAAAATGGGATAAAATTGTGTTCCCGCACCCTTATAATAAAACCATTATTACCTGTATGGCTATTGATGCTGCAGGTAATTACTGGATGGCTAATCTAAAAGATGAATTATTTATTTATTCACCCCGGACCCGCAAATTATGGGCGCCGTCAAAAAGCGATATTGACCGTGATGTGACCCATTGCCTGGTTTCAGATGTGCAGAACAATTGTATGTGGATTGGCACATCCGGATATGGGTTAATCAGGTATAATTTTTACAATAATAAATTTGAGTTCATAGAAACAAATAATAAAAGTAAAACAGCTTTGCATTCTTATGTCATCAATGATATCGTTCCTGACGGCAAAGGGGATATCTGGGTGGCAACATTTGAAGGGGGCCTCTCAAAATATAAAACATCCCTTCCGCCGGATAAAGGCTTTACCAACTATGATATTTTTTCCGGTCTGCCCGATGATAATGTATATAGCGTGGCGGCGGATGAAAAGGGCGGCGTATGGTTTACGACCATTAATGGTATTGGACATATAGGCGCTGATGGTTTATGGAAGGGGCTATATAACCAGCAGAGCGGCTTGCCCTATTCAAAATTCCGGCAAAGTATCGCAGTGCTGCCGGGTGGAAAAATTGCTACGGTAACCGAAAACAATTTTATTTGTTTTAATCCTTCTGCCATCACCGCTTCTTATAATTACCCGGTAATAATAGATGACATTTTTGTGACTGACACCATTATCGTCACAAATGATAAATCAAGTAACCTGCAAAAGTTCAACTACACACAAAATGCTTTTACATTTAATTTTTCTGTATTGGATTTTATTTCCCCCGGCGCCGTGGAATATTATTATATACTGGAAGGCCTGGAAAAGGATTGGGTATTTGCTGGAAAACTGCACAGTATCCGCTATTCAAAATTGCCCCCGGGAGAATATACGTTTAAGGTAAAGGCGAAAAGGGAGAGCGGCGGTTTCTATCCGCAGGAAGGAAATTTTCGTTTTTATATTATGCCACCATTTTGGGAAACATGGTGGTTTATTTCCCTGATTGCTTTTGGTATGGGGTTGCTGTTATACGGATTTATAAAATGGCGTATAACAAACATTAAGGCGGTAGAGGCTGAAAAGCTCAAAGTACAACAAATGAATGCCGGGCAATACAAAAATAAATTAGAGCTGGAGCAGATCGTTAATTATTTTTCTTCTTCTTTAATTGATAAAAAAAATATGGATGAAGTATTGTGGGATGTAGCAAAAAATTTAATTGGGAGGCTCGGGTTTGCAGATTGTATGATTTATTTGTGGAACAGCGAAAAAACCCTCATGGTTCAACGGGCGGGCTATGGCCCGAAAGGTTCAATTGAAGAAATTCAAAAAAAGCCTTTTACAGTAAGCTGCGGACAGGGAGTGGTAGGCTATGTGATGCAGACAAAAGAGCCGGTTTTTATACCCGATACTTCAAAAGATCTGCGTTACCGGGTAGACGAAATGGAAAGGATGAGTGAAATAACTGTTCCCATGATTTACAATGATGAGTTGATTGGTGTTATTGACAGTGAGCACCATGAAAAAAATTTTTTTACACAACAACATATTCAGGTGTTAAGTACCATTGCTACCCTGATAGCAAATAAAATTAAATCTATTGAATCGGAACAATCATTGCAGCATACAAAAATGGAGATGCTGGGTATCAACGAAAAATTGTCGGCTGCCAAATTAGAAGCGTTGCAAAGCCAGTTGAACCCTCATTTTATTTTCAACTGCCTTAATTCTATTGACAATCTCATTCAAAATAATGAGAAAGAAAAAGCCACCTTGTATTTATCTAAATTTGCCAAATTGATACGTTCTATTTTAGAAACATCTAAAAATAATACGGTCCCCTGCTGGAAGGATATGGAAACCCTGAAGCTTTACTTAGAATTAGAAGAATTGCGCCGGGATGAAAAATTTTCGTACATTATAAATATAGACAATGAAATTATCAACGGGGATTATAAAGTGCCGCCATTGCTTATACAGCCCTTTGTAGAAAATGCGATTCATCATGGCTTATTAAATAAAACAGAACCCGGCGGAAAATTGGTTATTGATGTTGCCGTTACACAAAGCCATATTCATTATACTATACTGGATAATGGCGTTGGCAGGGCAAAAGCGGAAGCGTATAAGCAACTCAATAAACCGGCCCATCAATCAATGGGAATGCAGATAGCAACCGACAGGGTTAATTTATTTAATCAAAACAACATTGGTTCAGTAACCATTACAGATCTTTATGACGGGCAACACCAGCCGTCAGGAACAAAAGTAGAAGTGAAACTTATTAATCAACCGTAATTTCACAAAATATGCTGACAGCTATAATTATAGATGATGAAAGCAGCAGCCGCAATGCACTGAAGCAAAAATTGCTGGGGCAGCGAAACGATGTGCAAATTATTGCTGAATGCGGGAATGGCGAAGAAGGTATAAAAAATATTGAGGAAAAAAAACCAGACATTGTTTTCTTAGATGTAGAAATGCCCCGTATGAATGGCTTTACCATGCTGCAGCAACTGAACAACAGAAATTTTGAACTGATATTTATTACCGCCTACGATCATTATGCTATCAAAGCCATCAAATTTAGCGCACTTGACTACCTGGTAAAACCTGTTGAAGTAACGGATCTACAGGCTGCGGTGGAAAAGGCAGTGCAAAAAAGAAAACATGCACCCGGCAATGAACGCCTTGAACTCTTGTTACAGAATTTAATGAACGAAAGAAAGGAACAGCAACGGATCGCCATTCCGTCTATGGAAGGGCTGCAGTTTATTAACATGGATGATATTATTTATTTAGAGGCACAAAGTAATTACACGCTTATCTGGTTAAAAGAATCGTATAAACTGACGGTTTCAAAAACATTAAAAGATTTTGAGGAATTATTACCACCTGCCGTTTTTATACGCATTCATCATTCTCATATCATTAACCGCAACGCAGTAGAAAAATATATTAAAGGAGAGGGCGGGCAGGTAGTAATGAAAAATGGCGCAACACTGGACGTGGCGCGGCGCAAAAAAGAAGAATTTATGAAAGCGATTGGATACTGAGGGAATGTGGAAATATGAAAAGGCAGCAATTAGAGATGGCGATAGGTTTCAATTAAGTGGATATGATTTGTTCAATGCATTTACCTTTATGCATTTTCAAATTAGCGTGGTTGTGTACTTCAGATGTTGCAGGTGTTCATTTACGGCGCGTATTACCTGAACGGCATAGAAAAACGATTGCCCTCCCCGAACGACATACGCCGCAGGCTGATGCTTTTATTTGATTTTCCCTTTCCAAAAAGGTAATAAAAACCTTCTTCAGGCCCCGCGGCCCTGGCAAAACCACTTGCTACGGCTTCGGGATACGCAATATATTATTTTCATCCTATTTGTCTGCCGCATAAATTTAAAGATGGCAAAGCCCTCAAACCGTATTTTTGTGGGATGGAAAAATTCTTACAGAACCTTTTTGCAGATCAGCAATATGATGATAAAAATTTTTTTCTGATAGCTGGTCCATGTGTAGTAGAAAGTGAAGAAATTGTGATGGAAGTGGCAGATAAAGTTTCGGGTATTTGCAAAAATCTGGGCATACCATATATTTTTAAAGCTTCTTATCGAAAGGCGAACCGTACCAGTGCCGGTTCTTTTACAGGCATTGGCGATGAAACAGCACTCGCCCTCGTTAAAAAAACAGGAGAAAAATATAAATTACCTACTACTTCCGATATACATGCGCACGAAGAGGCAGCTATGGCCGCAAAATATATTGATGTTTTGCAGATACCAGCATTTCTTTGCAGGCAAACAGATTTATTAATTGCTGCTGCTGCAACCGGTAAAATTGTGAATGTAAAAAAGGGACAATTTCTCAGCGGGCCCGCGATGAAATTTGCGGCGGATAAAATACGGAAGGCGGGTAATGAAAAAGTTATACTAACAGAACGTGGTAATAGTTTCGGATACCAGGATATGGTGGTTGACTTCCGTAACATACCATGGATGCAGGAGCATGGTGCGCCGGTAGTGATGGATGTGACACATTCGCTGCAACAACCCAATCAAACGTCGGGCATAACTGGTGGCAATCCTCAATTAATTGGTACCATTGCAAAAGCCGCTATTGCAACCGGTGCTAATGGTTTGTTCATTGAAACACATCCCAATCCGGCAAAGGCTTTAAGTGACGGCGCAAATATGCTGAAGTTGGATTTGCTGGAAGGATTGTTACAGCAACTCATAAAACTGCGCAAAGCGGTGATCTGAACCATGGTGGAACCGGGGTTTACGGAGATTATAATATTATTT
>JBDUAY010000003.1:0-43774 GCA_040004415.1 Bacteroidota bacterium
GCTGATGCCGCCAATGATACCAATTGTTTTCATTGTATTATGTATTTATAAATTTCATAGCAAGATACCGAAAGCCGGAGTCAGGCAATGCAGAATTGGGAATCCAGGGGCCATAAAATATAGCGGTCCCCTGGCAATACCGACAAATTCACGCGGGTAATTTCTTCAGTGATTAGATGTACTGCAGCCGCCTCAAAAAAGTCCTTGTAAGAATGATAAAGAATATTATGTGAAGAAAGCGGTTGAATGGATAAAGACAAACAGGTATAAGGGTAAGTGCTATTGTTTAACGGCTTCATAGATTTATTAGTTTTATGTAATTCAGCGCTTGGGAACCTTACTAATAAAATTGAAAATTGATTAAACCGCTTTTTACATTTCATTGATCAGTTAACTTTGACACTATAAACTTTCTGCCAATGCCAATTGATTTAAGGTCCGATACTGTTACGCGGCCGGGTGCTGCTATGCTGGATGCGATGATGCACGCCAAAGTGGGCGATGATGTATTTGAAGAAGATCCAACAGTGAACCGGCTGGAAGCTTTTGCCGCTGAAATGTTTGGCAGGGAAGCCGCCATTTATTGTCCGTCTGGAACGATGAGTAACCAGATTGCTATTAAATGTCATACCCATCCGGGAGATGAAGTTATTTGCGAAAAAAGCAGTCATGTATATTTATACGAGGGTGGGGGTATTGCTTTCAATTCAGGTGCGCAGGTGAAGTTAATTGATGGCGACCGCGGAAGGATAACGGCAGAGCAGGTGCTAGCGGCTATTAATCCGGATGATGTACACAAACCAAGAACTTCATTGGTAAGTCTTGAAAATACGGCCAACCGTGGCGGCGGCAGCTGCTATAAGGTGGCAGATATTATGAAAATAAAAGCAGCCTGTACAGACAGCGGGCTTATACTTCATTTGGACGGTGCAAGACTTTTTAATGCCATTATTGCCAACGGCGAGACACCGGAACAATACGGTCAGTTATTCGATAGTATTTCGATATGCCTTAATAAGGGACTGGGTTGCCCCATTGGAAGTATTTTAATTGGCAATAAAAAATTTATCCGCCAGGCAAGACGCATTCGTAAAATATTTGGTGGTGGTATGCGCCAGGCAGGGTTTATGGCGGCATCTGGTTTGTATGCGCTGCAACACAATGTAAAAAGGCTTGAACTCGATCATATTCATGCACGGCAAATTGCCCTGGCACTGAAAGCAAAATCATTCGTTGGCACTATGATGCCCGTAGATACCAATATTATAATTTTTGAACCAACGGCTCCTTATACTGCTAAAGAACTGGCAGAAAAGTTCAGGGAACATAATATTAAATGTATTGCCATTTCGCCCACTCAAATAAGAATGGTTACACATCTTGACATAAACGAACAAATGGTAAAGGATGTGATCAACTGTATTGAGCAATTGTAGGATTGATGATTTGGTGATTTGGTGATTTTGAGATTTGTTTTGCATGGCACACAGGCGTGAACGGCCGCAACAGGTCACCGTTGGGTGTATCCCGGCGATAAAAAACGTTTGATAAAGTATTCAAACGAACCCCAAAAAATAACGCCACAGCAAAATCTTAATTTTAAAATTATTACTTCAGTTTTACCCTTCTCAATTCTAAAAGATTCAATCCATTGGCATGAAAATTTTTTACACGTGGATTTACCAAACGAAAAACTTCATCGTACCATAAAGGCACAACGGGCGCATCATTAATTACAAGCTGATCCATCTGGCGGTAAAGATTTTGTTTTATAGAATCATTCGTTTCAGTTAATGATTGCTCGTACAATATGTCAAACTGCGGATTGTTATAGCGTGTATAATTAGGCGGCGCAGGATTCTTGCTGTAAAAAACACTTAAATAATTTTCTGCATCCGGGTAGTCGGCAATCCAGCTTCCACGAAAAAACAATGCTTCAGATTTGGCTGTTTCCTCCAGCAGTAAACTTTTTTGCACCACTTCAACCTGTACTTTGATGCCGGCAACTTCCAGTTCTTTTGCGATAAAACTGGCAAAGTCGGCATATATAGGTATTGTTAATAATTTTATAACAGGGAAGCTATTAAAATCTGCATAACCGGCTTCTTTTACCAGTTGTCTTGCTTTTTGGGGATTATAGTGATATCCTTTTACAATGCTGCTGTCGAAACAGGGAAAGCCTGCTGGTATAAAACCACTTTCTGCTGGTATGCCAATTGAATTGCGCAGGTACAACATCATTTTTCTTCTGTCGAACCCATAATTAATAGCTTGTCTTATTTTTTTAAAACGCACCGGGGAATTTTTCACAAGATCATTGCTGCTGTCTACAACTATTCCTAAATATTCTGTATTAAGATAAGGATGTTTCGACAATACAATTTTATTTTTCCATTCACTTTTCAGCGCTCCTTTTTTGCTAATCACTTCATCTTTAAACGAAGGATCGATGTCGTTGATAAAATCTTCCTGTCCTTGCTGAAATAATAAAAATTCTGTGGCCCTGCTATCGTAAAAAGAAATTTTTATTCCATCGATATATGGCACCCGAATGCCCGCACTGTCCGTTTCAAAATAGTTTTTATTTTTAGTTAATACCATTGCCTGGCCTTCTTCCCATCCCACCAGTTGAAAAGGGCCTGTGCCGCAGGGGTGGCTGCGAAAATCTTTTCCATATTTTTCTACCACTTCTTTCGCAACTATGGAGCAATATTGCATACTCAGCAATCCAAGAATAGGATTGAATGGCCGTATCAGGGAAAGCTGAAAGGTTGAATCGTTGATTGCAGTGAACCCATCCTTACTGATGCGATCGTTGAAAATCCAGGCGCCGCTGCTGGCAGTATTTTTATCTATGATCCGGTTAAAACTATACGCAATATCTGCTGCCGTTAATTTTCGTCCGCTGCCACCGGGGAAAGCATCATTGTCATGAAAAAAAACATCCGTACGCAAATGAAATGTGTACAGCTTTCTGTCTGCCGATACATCCCAGCTTTTGGCCAGCGATGGCATCATATTCAAGTTGTCATCGGTTTCAATCAGCGTGTTGTAGATTTGGTGAATGGCCCACATAATCGACTGGTTCTTCGCAAAAGCGGGGTCGAGGCTGGCAATACCCGTTACCTCATTGTAATGAAATATTTGTCTTTCATCCTTATTATTATGATCGCACATGACCAGCAAACTGCTGGCAACAAGCACAAAGATGAAACGCACGAATATTTTTAACTGCATATTTCAAAAACTACGGTTAAATTTAGCAATCTAAAATTAAAGCAACGTGAATATATCAATAAGGCTGTTTTTCTTTAGTAGCACAATGTTTTTTTTACAACCGGTTGCAGGCCAGCTTTTGCACAAACAGGAAGCTTTTACGCACCAGGATACATTACGTGGAAGCCTTAATCCGGAAAGAACCTGGTGGGACGTTACTTATTATAACATTACAGTTCAACCAGATTATGTAAGCAAAACGATACGGGGCAGAAATGTGATCAGTTTTAAAGTACTGTCTTCGGGCAAACGCATGCAGATAGATATGCAGGAACCGATGGAAATTAATGAAGTTGTTCTTCAAGCATCAAAACTAAGTTTTGAAAGGGAAGGCAATGTATATCATATAAACGTACCGGAAGGATTGGAAAAAGGAAGTATAGAACAATTGAATATTTTGTTTTCAGGAAAACCCCGCGAAGCAATCCGTCCGCCATGGGATGGTGGCTGGATCTGGAAAAAAGATGCCAACGGTAATCCGTGGATGAGCGTTGCCTGCCAGGGGCTTGGCGCCAGCGTATGGTATCCCTGCAAAGACATCCAGAGTGATGAACCTGATAACGGTGCCTCGTTAACCATGATTGTTCCGGATACGTTGGTGGCAGTTGGCAACGGACGTTTAAAAGAAAAGAAAAATAATCATGATGGTACCAGCACTTATACATGGCAGGTAGTAAACCCTATCAACAATTATAATATCGTTCCATACATTGGTAAGTATGTAAATTTTGCTGAAGTTTTTGATGGAGAAAAAGGAAAACTGGATTGCAGTTACTGGGTGCTTGATTACAATCTTGAAAAAGCAAAGGAACAATTTAAACAAGTTGCCTTAATGCTGAAATGTTTTGAATACTGGTTTGGCCCGTACCCTTTTTATGAAGACAGTTATAAATTGGTAGAAGCACCGCATCTTGGTATGGAACACCAGAGCGCGGTTGGTTATGGAAATAAATTTGGTAATGGATATTTGGGAAGAGATCTATCCGGCACCGGCTGGGGTTTGAAATGGGATTTTATTATTGTTCATGAAAGCGGGCACGAATGGTTCGCTAATAATATTACCAGTAAAGATTTGGCTGATATGTGGATACATGAAGGCATCACCAACTATTCTGAAACATTGTTTACTGAATGCCAGTTTGGTAAAGAAGCGGGACGGGATTACGTAATTGGAACAAGAAAAAATATAACCAATACAAGTCCCATTATAGCTCCGTATGGCGTAAACCGCGAAGGCAGTGGCGACATGTATTACAAAGGTGGTAATATGATGCATACCATCCGGCAGGTCATTAATAATGATTCCACGTTTAGAAATATTTTACGCGGGTTAAATAAAACATTTTATCACCAGACAGTCACCACGCAACAGGTAGAATCATATATCAGCCAGCAGTCTGGTATTGATTTTTCAAAAGTATTTGATCAGTATTTGCGCACCATTAAAATACCTGTATTTGAATATAAAATTGAAAACGGAAAACTTTCTTATCGCTGGAATAATTGCGTAAAAGGATTTAACCTTGCCCTTAAAATTGATTACGGGGATGAGGATTGGCTGAAGCCAACTGAACAATGGCAGGAGTGGAAATTGCCGGAAGGCGTACATGATTTTACAGTGGATAGAAATTTTTATGTAGATGTAAAAAAATTGGGCAGTTAAAATGGATGATGCAACTTTTATTGCTTTATCATTGCGGTTGAAATTTCAAACTACTGAATGAAGAAAAGGGCTATTATTATTGGTGCTGGTCCGGCCGGATTAACGGCAGCCTATGAATTGCTTACTAAAACCGATATTATTCCTGTTATCATAGAAGCAGATGCGCAGGTGGGAGGGCTTTCTAAAACCATTCAATATAAGGGCAACAAAATCGATATTGGCGGCCATCGTTTTTTTTCAAAATCAGGAAGAGTTATAAAATGGTGGCTTCATTTTCTGCCACTGGATGCATCCGCGAAGCAGCATCACATCAACATAAAATACCAGCATAACCAGGCAGCATTTGATATTGGTGATGAAAACCTTGGGCAAGGCGATAATATAATGATGGTGCGGCCTCGAAAATCAAGAATTTATTATCAGCGTAAATTTTTTGATTACCCGTTGCAGTTAAATGGAAAAACAATTACCAACCTTGGATTTTTGAAAATGCTGCGGATCAGCCGTTCATACATGGCTGCAAAATTATTTCCTGTACAGCCCGAAGTAAACCTTGCGCAATTTTTCATCAATCGTTTTGGTAAAGAATTATATGAAACTTTCTTTAAAGAATACACGGAGAAGGTTTGGGGCGAACCTTGTGAAAAAATTCCTGCCAGCTGGGGTCAGCAACGGGTAAAAGATTTAAGTATATCAAAAGTGCTGTGGCATGCTGCTACGTCACTATTTACTTCCAACAAAACCATTCAGCAAAAGGGAACCAGCACCAGCCTGATTGAACAATTTTTGTATCCAAAATTCGGCCCGGGCCAGATGTGGGAAACGGTAGCAGAAGAAGTAGCGCGGTTGGGCGGTACCATTTTGTTAAATACAACGGTTGCGGCATTGCATGGTGACGGTGCAAATCAACTTACAAAAATTGATGCAAGAGATAATTCCACCGGGCAAACCATTTCATTTGAAGCTGATTATTTTTTTTCTTCAATGCCGGTAAAAGAATTGTTTCAGAACATGCATCATATTCCCATTCCGCAAGAAGTGCAAATGATTGCAGCAGAACTTGAATACCGTGATTTTTTAATTGTAGGGATACTTGCAACTGAATTGCAGGTCAAAGAAATCAATACCGGGGATCTGATAAAAGATAATTGGATTTATATCCAGGATAGCAAAGTTAAAGCCGGCCGCATACAGGTTTTTAATAACTGGAGTCCTTTTATGGTAGCAGATCCTGCTACTGTATGGATGGGTGTGGAATATTTCTGCAATGAAAAAGATGATTTCTGGAAAAAAGATGATAAAGAGATCGCCACCATTGCCATACAAGAAATGGAAACGATCGGGATATTAAATCCATTGCATGTAAAAGACAGTATGGTTGCCAGGGTAAAAAAAGCATATCCGTCTTATTATGGCAGCTATGATAAATTTATAAAAGTGCAGCAGTTTGCAGATACCATTAGCAATCTTTTTTTAGTTGGAAGAAATGGAATGCATCGCTACAATAATAGCGATCACAGTATGTTAACGGCTATGACCGCAGTAGAAAATATTATTACGGGCAGAGAAGACAAAGGTAATATCTGGGAAATAAATACAGAAGAATCTTATCACGAAGAGCAGGGTGCTGATTAATTAATTCCTGCATTCCCTGCAGTAGTTGCATTTTGCCTGGCCCGGCCACCCCCTCTGAAAGCGCGTGCATAATAACCGTCTGACATATCACTGATAGTAACGCCGTAATTAAGTGAAGCGTGAACAAATTTATTATTACCCAGGTATACGCCAACATGTGAAATGCCTTTACGTGTTGTATGAAAGAATACAAGATCGCCTTCTTCCAAATCATCTTTTTTGACATGTTCGCAAACGCTATATTGTTCTTTAGCCATTCGGGGAAGGCCAACACCAAAAACGGCTGTCATTAAATTACCAGAGAACGCAGAACAATCAATGCCGTTTTTGTTGTTGCCGCCAAAATGATACGGTGTCCCATACCAGTCGTCTATAAATGCAAACAATTTCAGGTTACTTAATGCTTCAACAGGAACATCCATTAATATGGCATATTTAAACTGTAGCTGCATATAATTTTCCGGCATATTGCGCTGGATACTGAACGTATTATGGTTTGTGGTGTTATTGGTGTGCGCAGGCTGCACATTGGCACCTGAGCGGGATGGGGTAATCGTTATATTTTCGATAAAAGCTGGCTGGCTATTGCGCCTGGTTGTATTATTGTTGGCCTTAGTAGCTACAACAGGTTTTAAGGCTGTGCAGGAAGCAAAGGAAATAAATAGTATAATAATTGATAACCAACGCATTAGAAAATATTTACTGATCGATCGGGTAGCGAAAATATAAAGTTCTACTAGTACGCTGGCATTGTGGAAATATTGTGCCAATTCTGCAAAATTGCAGTAAAACTTTGTTTGTTAATTGCATACAGAAAAGGATGAAAATCCAAAACAAAAGTCGTTTGCTGGAAAAAGGCGGTAAGTTAGCTGCATGCCCGAATATTGCTGCTGTAGTTGAACAAGAAATATTCAATGATCAAGACCTGACTTTGCATTTAGAAAACGCTAATACCGGTGATAATCCTTTGGCATCATTTAAAATTCAACATTTAAAATAATCCATGTCTCAATTTTCTCACTTACATGTACATACGCAATTTTCATTACTCGATGGAGCCGCATCCATCCAAAATCTATATAAAAAAGCCATCGAAGATAATATGCCTGCGTTGGCGATTACAGACCATGGTAATATGTTTGGTGTGTTTGAATTTGTAAAAGAAGCATATAATCATAAAGATGAAAATGGTAAGCCAAAGATAAAGCCAATAGTTGGTTGCGAATTTTATATAACGGAGAACCGCCACCGTAAAACATTTGCCAAAGACGACAAAGATCCGCGTCATCACCAGGTGCTGCTGGCAAAAAATGATATTGGCTATCGTAACCTCGTTAAGCTTACATCGCTCGGATACATAGAAGGCATGTATTCTAAATATCCGCGCATTGACAAAGAATTAATTCATCGTCACCATGAAGGATTAATTGCTACGACCTGTTGCCTCGGCGCGCTGGTACCGCAAATGATTTTAAAAAAGAATGAAGCAGAAGGCGAAAATGAATTTAAATGGTGGCTGAATATTTTCCAGGAGGATTATTATGTGGAATTACAGCGCCATGGCCTGCCCGACCAGGAGAAAGTAAATAAGGTTTTGCTGAAATTTGCAAAGAAATACAATGTAAAAGTAATTGCTTCCAATGATTCTCATTATGTGGATCAGACTGATTTTAATGCACACGATATTTTACTTTGCATCAATACCGGCGAAAAACAAGCTACTGAACCGTTCCGCGGATTCAGTGATGATGACGTAATGCGAAAAGATCAGCGTTTTGCTTTTCCAAACGATCAGTTTTATTTTAAGAAGACGGCAGAAATGAAACAGGTCTTTCATGATCTGCCGGAAGCAATTGATAATACCAATGAAATAGTAAGCAAAATAGAAATGCTTGATCTGAAGCGTGATATTTTGCTACCCAATTTTGTGGTTCCGCCTGGGTTTGCAACGCAGGATCTTTACCTGGAACATCTTACCTGGCAAGGCGCTAAAGAGCGGTATACAGAAATGACGGCAGAAATTGAAGAACGCATAAAGTTTGAATTGTTTACCGTCAAAACAATGGGCTTTGCCGGTTACTTTTTAATTGTAAGCGATTTTATAAAAGCGGGCCGCGACATGGGCGTTTTTATCGGGCCTGGCAGGGGATCCGCAGCAGGAAGTGTGGTAGCGTATTGCATCGGTATCACCAATATCGATCCGATAAAATATAATTTACTGTTTGAAAGATTTTTAAATCCGGATCGAAAATCGATGCCGGATATTGATACGGATTTTGATGATGAGGGCCGGCAAAAAGTTATTAATTACGTAGTTGATAAATATGGTAAGAACCAGGTTGCGCAAATTATTACCTATGGCACCATGGCTGCAAAAAGTAGTATTGCAGATGTGGCCCGCGTAATGGATTTGCCTTTGGCAGAAAGCAGGGCATTGTCGAAGTTGGTTCCGGAAAGACCGGGTATTAATTTAAAAAGATTATTACACGCGCCATTCACCATTAAGGAAGCGAAAGGTGGTGTTAAGTCGTTAGAAGAAAAAGAACAATTACAGCAAGATGATATCGAAGGCGTAAAGAAGCTGCGTGAAATTTATGCCGGAACAGATATGCTGAGCAGAATCCTTCACGAAGCAGAAGTGCTGGAGGGATCTGTGCGCAGTACGGGTATTCATGCAGCGGGTATCATCATTGCGCCCACTGACTTAACGGATCTTATCCCGGTGGCCACTTCAAAGGAATCGGAACTATGGCTCACACAAATTGAAGGCAGCATTATCGAAGAAGCTGGGGTAATTAAAATGGACTTCCTGGGATTAAAAACCCTAACCATTCTTAAAAATGCGTTGGTGTTAATTAAACTCAATCATGGTATTGAGATTAATATCGATACTATACCACTGGATGATCCGCAAACATTTGAACTGTATCAAAAAGGCGAAACCAACGCCACGTTCCAGTTTGAAAGTGCCGGCATGCAAAAATATTTACGTGATCTGAAACCGGATAAATTCAATGACCTGATTGCCATGAACGCCTTGTACCGGCCCGGCCCCATTGCTTACATTCCCAATTTTATAGATCGTAAACATGGCCGGGAAATCATTAGTTATGATTTGGACGTCATGGAAGAGGATTTGAAAGATACCTATGGCATTACGGTTTACCAGGAACAGGTGATGTTACTTTCCCAAAAAATTGCAGGGTTCAGCAAAGGGGATGCGGATGTGTTGCGCAAGGCAATGGGTAAAAAGCAAAAAAGTGTGCTGGATAAAATGAAGAAGCAGTTTATTGATGGCGCAACTAAAAAAGGACATGCCGCAGATAAATTGGAAAAAATCTGGACCGACTGGGAGGCATTTGCGCAATATGCTTTTAATAAATCACACTCAACCTGTTATGCGTATGTAGCGTACCAGACGGCCTATTTGAAAGCACATTATCCTTCAGAATATATGGCTGCAGTATTAAACAATGCCGGCAGTATTGAAAAGACTACTTTTTTTATGGAGGAGTGCAAACGTATGGGTTTAAAAGTACTTGGCCCGGATATCAATGAATCATTAAAAGGTTTTGCAGTAAACAGTAAAGGGGAAATACGTTTCGGCCTGGGTGGGTTAAAAGGCGTAGGTGAAGCAGCGGTGGAAAGTATTATTGATGAGCGCCATAAAAAAGGGAATTATACAAATATTTTTGATTTTATAAAACGGGTAAATCAACGTTCCGTAAATAAAAAAACATTGGAAAGCCTGGCGTATGCCGGCGGCTTTGATTGCTTTCCGGAGATGCACCGCGCGCAGTACTTTTATATGCCGCAGGGAGATATTTCTTCCGGCTTAGAAAAAATTATACGCTTTGGAAACGTTTTCCAGGCACAATCACTCGGCAATGCCAACACCTTGTTTGGTGATTTGCCTGCGGTAATGGATGTACCCATGCCGAAAATCCCGGTGTGTGAGCCATGGTCGCTGACGCAATTACTGGAGCATGAAAAAGAAGTAACGGGCATGTTTATGAGTGGTCACCCGCTTGATAATTTCCGTTTTGAAATAAATCATTATGGCATTACCGGCATCCAGGAATTTAATGAAATAAAAGAGTCAGTAACTATTCAAAGCAATCCCAATAAAACAATACGGCTTGCCGGCCTTGTAATAGATGCACAGCACCGGGTGAGCCGGCAAGGCAAAAATTTTGGATCGGTAATGCTGGAGGATTATAGTGGTAAATCTGAATTTATGTTGTGGAGTGAGGATTACAGCCGGTTTAAAAATTACCTTGAAAAAGGGACGAACTTATTTGTCACGGGCAGTTTTAAGCAACGCTACAACAAAGCAGAGTTTGAATTCAGAATAGAAAAAATAATGCTGTTAGAAAGCATTAAACAGCAACTTACAAAACAAGTTGTTATAGACCTGGAGGCGCGGCACCTCAACGATAAAATGCTTCGTTTTTTTGAGGCCAATATAAAAAATCATCCTGGCAGAACCGGCCTAAAGTTCACCATTAAAGAACCTAAAAACCATTTAAAAGTGGGCATGCTGGCAACAGATGGTTTTGAAATGAATGATGATATGGCGGGCTTTCTGTCAGACAATCCCGAATTTGAAGTGCATGTTGTAACGGTGTAGGGGTAAGCCCAATCTTACCCAATCTGCAGGTGGTAGATAGTTAGTGGCCAACCTGCTCAAGGGCAACCCTGCGTAATTGCCGGTTACGATAACCGAGCCGGTTCTCTAACTAATTAACTGGTAAGCGATAACGGGTGTTTTGTACAGTTGTTAGGAAAACAGGCGTTAATTTCTTTAACTATTTAAAGACTTTTTGCCATCCCGTGCGTGCGAATAAGAACAAAAATGACAACTTATACACAACATTATGCCAACCAAGCATGTTAATGGTGTTGGAGTTAATTTTGCAGTTCTCATACCGCAAACAATCGAAATAATCTATAAATCTAAATCAAGTTATTATGGCAGCTGAATTCACCGATTCCAATTTTAAGACAGAAGTGCTTGACTCTCCTAAATTAACAGTAATAGACTTTTGGGCAGAATGGTGTGGACCATGCCGCGCAATCGGACCAGTTATTGAAGAACTGAGCAAAGAATACTCAGGCAAAATAAATGTTGGTAAAGTAAACGTGGATCACAATCCGCAATTGAGCACAAATTATGGCATCACATCTATTCCTGCGATACTTTTTGTAAAGAATGGCAACGTGGTAGATAAATTAGTAGGCGCACAACCGAAAGCTAACTTCGTTAAAAAAATCGAGCAGCATTTGTAATCGCTGCTTTTAAATAAATAATTAACCCCGGAAGAGATTTCGGGGTTTTTTGTTTTTAGGCGAAATGAATATTGTTGAACGACAGGATTGATTTTTTTTGATAAGCGTACAGATATGATTGTACGTATTTGTTTGTTGGAAAAATGTTTTTCGCTCCTGTATTAAATATCATAAATTAGTACTGCGGGCTGGTGCCTAAACAATGTGCCGGAGAAATATATTTTGATTATGAAAAACCGAATACAAGGGCCGTATCAATTTTTTCCTTTTCTATTTTTAATAGCACTTGCAGCATGTAATGATAGAAATCAAACACCTTCAGACAATGCTATAAAAGCAATTAATCTTAAAAGAGGGGAAGTGGTATTGTGTGGTCCTCCGGATAAGCAATTCGGAACCGTTGAATTTACAACATTCTGCCCTGCTGAGATTCGAAAAGATTTTAACCTTGGCATTGCACTGCTGCATTCATTTGAATATGACGAAGCGGAAAAAGTTTTTGCAAAAATTATTGGCGAAGAACCCGGATGCGCCATGGCTTACTGGGGAGTTGCCATGTCTAATTTTCATCCGCTCTGGTCCCCGCCCAACCAGGCCGAACTTGAAAAGGGCGCCAAGGCAATTGAGATAGCGCAGGCACTTCCACAAAAATCAAAAATAGAGACAGCTTATATTGATGCAATCGCATTGTTCTATAAAGATTTTAATAAGATAGATCACATTACCCGTTGCATCCGTCTTGAAAAAGCAATGGAGAAAATGCATACTGACTATCCGGGTGATAAAGAAGTTGGAATATTTTATGCGCTGGCACTTGATGGTGCGGCAGATCCAACTGATAAAACACTTTTTAAACAAAGAAAAGCAGGCGCTATTTTAAGCGCCCTGTATCCTGCTGAACCAGACCATCCCGGGATTATACACTATATTATTCACAGCTACGACTACCCAGAACTTGCAGCCCTGGCTTTACCGGCAGCAAGAAAATATGCTTCCATCGCTCCTTCTTCAGCCCATGCACAACACATGCCATCTCATATTTTTACAAGGCTTGGCCTTTGGGATGAAAGCATTCATTCAAATCTCGTTTCTGTTGCATCTGCACAATGCTATGCGAAGAATACTGGAATTAAAGGCCACTGGGACGAGGAGCTCCATGGTATGGATTATTTGGTGTACGCGTATCTCCAGAAAGGAGAAAATCAACTGGCCAAACAACAGTATGATTATCTTACAACTATGCACGCGGTTTATCCGGTTAATTTTAAGGTTGCATATTCGTTCGCGGCTATCCCTGCCCGTTATTTTCTCGAAAATAAAATGTGGAAAGAGGCCGCCACCCTGAAAATGCCATCAGTAAATTTTTCATGGCAAAATTTTCCGTGGCAAAATGCCATTGTTCATTTTGCGCGGGCGCTTGGATCGGCTCACATGGGCCATATTGATTCTGCGGAGGCAGAATTAAAAAACCTAACCATACTGTATGATACATTGATAAAACAAAAAGACGCTTATAAGGCAAACCAGGTGCAAATTGAAATGAAAATTTCCGAAGCCTGGATACTATTTAAGAAGAGGAAGAATACGGAAGCGTTAACGTTGATGGAGTCGGCTGTCGGCATGGAGGACAATACTCAAAAGCATCCCGTTACGCCCGGAGAGGTTTTACCCGCGAGAGAATTGCTTGGAGATATGTTAATGCAGATGAATCAGCCCGGCAAAGCGTTAAACGCCTATGCGGAAGATTTAAAGCGGCACCCTAACCGTTTTAATGGACTTTACGGCGCAGGGCTTGCATGTGAAACTTCCAATAAAACTAAAGAAGCGAATGATTATTACAGGCAGTTAATAAATATATCAGACTCAATTAATTCAAAACGGCCTGAGCTTGCCGCTGCAAAGTTGTTTTTGCAAAAAAGAAAATAGTAACGGTGCAATTATTCTTCCTTGCGCATACTAATCAACTAACGCTGCCCGCTGATGTTTTTTGGGGTTATCTTTGTTCCTTTTATAAGCAGAACTTACTTTATTGATTACTCTTTCAAATGTATAACGTTTGGCGTTTATCATCCTGGTTAAAATTTTCAAAATCTTATTCCGTCGCAAACTCCGCAAAGTGAATTTCCCAGGGCTTATCCATGCCTTTATGGATAATTACTCAGATGTTCCAAACGATATCCCTCTTTTTGCCTGATTCCATCAATGAATAATTCAAGCTGGACGCGACTGGCAGAATCAATGAACATAGATTCATGACATAGCACCACAATATGCCCGGGCGCAAAAGAATTTTTCTTGAGAACTATATGCTCAATTTGTTGGATCATTTCATGGGCAGTTTTGATTGAATGGCTGCTGTCTGTTGGCCAATGCCACTCAACATCCCAGCCAAAAATCCGGTAGCCCCGAAGCAACAGTAAGTTTGCAGCTGTACTATCATCGCCAAGATCAGTTCGCTCTCTTCCATCGATTCGCCAGGTGTTGCGACCGGGCAAACGGGCTATTTTATTTTGCAGCCCGAGCGTATACTCATTGAGCAAAAAATCGTTTACGACTGCTGTGGGATGCATATAGTAATCATGATAATGTTTATTGGCATGCGAAAAGCTGTGATTGCCAATTTCAATAAAGTGGTTCAACTGATAAAGCTGGAAAAACATTTTCCTGCTTTCATTTTTCCGTACACTATCGCCAATAACAAACAAATTAAAAAGTGCACTGTCTGCCATCGCAATATTGCTTAAAAAAAAACTTGCATCCGATGGACCATCATCGATGGTTAAATAAATACAGGTTGGTTTGATTTGATTGACATGTTCGGAAATTGTCCTGTTACCGTTTCTGTACGCCTGCAATCTAATCCCTGCAGGTTGATTGTTACTTCTATCTTTTTCAATGCCGGTTGCAGGAATTAAAAAGAAAGAGAGGACAATCGTACCAATAAGTTTATAATGGTTACCCATAATCAGCGTTCAAAAAATCTTCTTTTATCCGGAAAAGAAATTAATAAAATAACAATCCCGGCGAAGAGATAAATAAATTGAAGCCAGAATATAACATTGATGAGCCACAGTTGGGTAGCTATCCATACGCTGATGAATAGCCCGGCTGCAACAGAAAAGAACCGCGCACTTTTTTGTCTCAGGAATAATGTCATTGCCGCCAGGCTATTGCTGCCGCCTACAATAATGATCAATAAATATCCGGGAATTGCAAAATCTTTAAAATTTGTATGGCCTAAAACGGACAGTGGGAGTTGCAATGAGCTTCCATCGGGGTCACGCAACATCATCATTCCGCAAACAATGGCTGAAGCCGCAATCAGGCTGGTTATAATTATGAGTATTGTTTTCATTAGGTAAAGAAACCAGCTTATATAATAGCTGCCTATGAGAAGGGTTATACGGCCAAATGACTGTAGTCATGTCCTGCCAATAAATGCTAAATACATTTGCGCCTGCCAAAAGAATTAAACCAATGGAAAATATAGCGGAATAGTGATGGTGATTTTCTTGCTGCAGTCGTGCTCAGCCCGCCTTGATAAAATTCATCCGCAACAGCGCGTCGTACCGGAACAATCTTTACAAGCAAGCAGGAGGTGCTGGGGTTTGCGCCTCCAATTTCTAGCCAGGTCTTTAATAATGATTACAACTAAGATCACGGGCGTGTCGAATGGTATTGGTATTGACATCATACAGATCTTCATGTGTAAGATCGTTTAATTTTTCTGCGCCATTATTGTTTTTTACAAGAAGCTCCACGTCCTGCAAACTGCTGAGCTCTTCAACCAACAATTCTCTTTTTTATCCGGCTTTCAACTGCCTCCCGCAATTGAGTACCGCTGAAAGATTTGGCAACATATTCACCCGCACCCGTGTCCATACCTTTTCTAAAATTGGTTTTGTCTGTTTTTCCCGTCAGAAAAATAAAAGGTTTGTAGTAGCAGGCTGGGTTTATATGGCATATGCAACACGCCATAACCAGCTGGAACGGGCATCATGATATCTCATAAATAATTACTACAGATGATGCCGGTAGTTGAAAGCACTGATGTTGATTAGGCATTTATAGTCCAGGTGAGTTGATAAAATGATATAACACGCGTTAAAAAGAGCCGCTTATGAAAGCTACATCAAACAGGACAGCCCCATGGCAATGAAATCCAATTAGTGTTGAAGATTGTTCAACTTGTCTATATCTGCAATAATAATTTTTCCGTCTTTTATTTCAATAAGTTTCTCATTCTTAAAATCGCTGAGCGTACGGATAAGCGATTCGGTAGCAGTACCAACATAATGTGCCACGTCGTCCCTGGAAATTTCCAATGGCTGATTGGTTTTTCCTGCATTAAATTTCTGGTGAATATCTGTCAATGCATTGGCAACTCGTTTTCTCAGCGAACTGTAGGCCAGGTTCATCAGGCGATCTTCTTTTTCCTTTACATTTTGGGTAATAATCCGGATAAACCTGTTAGCAACATTTATATCTCCATAAATCATTTGTATAAAATCCTCGCGCGGAATCATCAAAACTTCCGAGTCTTCAATGGCAATGGCATTGTCTATATAATTGGTATTGTCTATGATCGATGAATAGCCAATAAAATCGCCTTCGCTGTAAATATCGGTTATATATTCTTTGCCGTATTCATGGTTTTTATACCCTTTTACTTTACCCTTAACGAGATAGTATAAATATTGGGGACGTCTTCCCTCCAGGTAAATACTAAGCTTTTTATTTCTGCGTTCTATCGCATATTTTTCAGAGAGATCATTTATCAAACCTGCACCTTTTACATCTTTGAGAAAATCCTCGATCCCATTTTGCGACATTGGATATTTCTTCTCCAGTACTTCAGCTTTTTTTAGACGTATTTCAACTGCATTTAGTAGCTCAATATCATCAAATGGCTTGGTAATGTAATCATCAGCACCCATTTCCATTCCTTTTCTAAAGTCTGTTCTTTCTATTTTCGCAGTAAGAAAAATGAATGGCGTATTAATTGTTTCTTCATTCTTCCTAAGCAAATGCAGTACACCGTATCCGTCCAGCACGGGCATCATAATATCACAAATAATGAGATCTGGTTTTTCTTTCAGCGCAAGTGCTACGCCTTTTTTACCATTTTCCGCACCGAAAGATTTGTAACCTGCCAGGTCCAGGATCTCTACTGTGTTTTCACGTATGTCGTTGTTGTCTTCGATAACTAAAACAGATTTCATAAAACTTGCATTTCAGCTTATCTAAATAATTTTTGCCATTGTAATCATAAGAGCGGAATATCAATTGTAATGGTAATTCCTTCATTCAATCTGCTTTGCAACTGCACTGTTCCACGCAACAAACCTGCATACCGCTGTCCATCTGCAGACCTGGCCTGTTCACTGTACATTGGTGGCATTTGCACCATGTAAAAAAATTGAAATAAATGTTCCTGGTCCTCTTTACCATTATTGCCTGCGCCATTGGTAAGGATAATGCCTCTGTTGCATTTTCAAACAAGGAGGTCAGGTGCCCGTACTCAAGCCTGGAAGGCATTTCCTTTGCGGATTATTTGTAGTAAATATAGGAAGTTAATTGTATCAGGGCATTGACATTAAAGCCGTGCTGAGCACGCTTTTGAAAGCGCAGTTGGATCCGGAAAGATAATAATTGCCCAATTAGCCAACAGGCGCCGAATGTAACCCCTAATTTCAGCAATTCACATGTAACTGCCGTTGCACGCGGGAAGAAAATTTTGGTTTCAAAATAAATATGCGGCAGGAGATCGTTTTCAGGTTCCTGAAGCCCTGATAAAACAACTGGTTGGCTTACGCAAGCTTTTCATAGCGCAGTATAAATTATCTGTTAGTACACGTATTGTAGTAGGAGCGCTATTAGAATATCTTCTTCATGGTGCATAAAAACTTCCAGCAGTTTACGCAGTGGTTTAATAAAATTTTCTGTACGTATTTTACAAGCCCCGGCCTGTTTTGCAGTGAAAAATGATATGGTAAAACTATTCGTGTGTACAGCTTAGCGGCATAATCAATATCATACATTGACCAATGCTAACAGTTTTTTTTAGATCTTTATCTAATTCAAATGCACTTAAAAATGTGCAGGCTGTCCTATGTGATGGATTTTCGAAGTCCCAAATTAAAAAATAGTATTCCGGCAAAAAGGGTTACCGCCGCCATTAACAGCAGGGTATTAATATAAGGAACATCAATGTAATTGAGATCGGCAATTCCCTGCAGCAGCAAAAGGGCTTCATTAAAAAGTATGCCCAGCACAAACACGGTTATCCCTGCAACTGCGAGGCGTGTAACTACAAAGTATTTTGCGGACAGGGTAAATCCTGCAATGAATAGCGTAATCATGCCAAGTAATACAAGGTGCAGGTAGCCTATCACAATTGGCCTGAAACCAAATGCCATTTTGCTCAGTGAAGGAATAACAGAACCTGCTTGTAAGCAAAGCTTGATACTGACGGCAATCGCAGACAATAGTATTAGTCTTTGCGCTACAACTGATACATTGGTCTTTACGCGACCGGAAACAGGTTTTATCGAAATCAGTAAAAGTAACCAGGCGCTTATCTGCAGTAAAACCGCTGCCACAATCAATGAATATAACCAGATTGGCAGCCGCAGCCAGAGGACCGATAGCAAATAGGCGGGGCCGCAGGCAATAACAAAAAACTGGTATACTTTTTTGAGCCGGGAACTGTTTATACCATATTCAACCAAGCGGGTACACAGGAGTCCCATACACGCAAAAAAGAACCATCCATTATATTGAAAATGCAGATAAAAATAGATGGAGGCAAGATAAATATTGGGATGATGTGTTTTGGTGGCCATAATAAATGCCAGGCCAAATACACCTGCAGATGAAAGCGCATTCAGCAACACGGCCGTTTTAAACCAACTGTGCGCTACGCTGCTGACTTTAAGTTTATTTAAATCCTTCCAGTAGCGGATGGCAAACCAATAGGAAACAATAATGGATAAAAAAGAAAAACCAATTGAAAAAAGACCATAACCCTGAAATGAAAAAGTAAACAGCATACCGTAGGCGGTTGCCAGGTTACTGTATAATAATAGCCGGTATTTCTGAAAACTGTTTTCCTGACCGTGTTCTGATAAGTAAGCAACTAATAACACCATTAATATCTGTGTTATCCACCCGGCAAAGGCAAAATGGGAATGCGCGTGCAATAGATATTTCTGATCTACAAACGGAAGTGCAAACGCAATTTTATAACGTAGAATAATACCAAGAGATGCAACAATTAGCAGATTAAAAAAACTAATCCTTAGCCATTTAGCAATTGGAGCGATCATATTCTTTTTAACAAAGTAAATGCACAAAACAAAATTCTGTTATGACCCTGATCACAAATTCAACAATATACTTTTCCTTTTGTAATCACCAATTCACCTTTTTCCTGCAGTTTTTTTATACTGCGGATAACTGTTTCTACACGCAACCCGGTCATGTCGGCAATCTGCTGTCGGGTTATCTTAATTTGATGACATTCGTCGCAAATATTTTTCTTCACGGTTTTAAAATATGCCAACAAAGTTGAAATGCGGTGTTCCGGTCCAAAACAAGACAACTCCTTTAACAACAGGAATTTAAAGCGGAGCCGTTCTGTAAATAATTTGCTAAAAGCAAAATGAATTTCAGGATGCTCTTTCAGCATGTTGAGGAATGTTTTTTTATTCAACCGGATAATAACTGAATCTTTAGTAGCTATGGCTGAAGCCGCATATCTGCTTTCGTCGAAGAGATGAAATTCTCCAAAACTTTCACCAGCGCCAACAATATCCTGGATAAATTCGCTGCCGTTGTCATTGATATTAATCCAATGTACTGCACCACTTACCAATTGATAATAGAAATGCCCTTCTGTTCCTTCATGGAAAATAGTTTCGTTCGCTGACACTTTTTTAAAAGTGGCACCCCACGCCAGTAATGTGTCAATATCTATCATTATTAGAGGGTTGTACTTTGTTTTTCAATTTTGGCCAAAACTAAACGTACAACATTCATGATTACATGATTTTAATGACAGGCAGAGCTGATTAATATCATGTCTTCTATGCATAATCTTTTGAAAGGCTTGCCGGTAATGGTTTTCATATAGTACGTGAAGATCGATGAAAGTAAATATCTGGAAGGATTTATTGATTTATGACTGAACGCATAATTTCCTGGTAAAAACAGGTATAATGTTGCTTTGTAAAACAATTGAAAATAAACTAAGAAAGTATGAAAAAGTTAATAATTATTGCTGCTATCTCCATGTTCATTGCCGCATGCGGAAGCAATACCGACGATAAGGCATCCAACCACACGATTCCGGGTGCAGATAAAAAAGAAACACCTGATGCCAACCCATCTTATGATCCAAAGAGAGGGGAAGGTAAATTCTCTGAGGTACAGGTGCCGGCTACCCTCGACGCTGCCAAAGCAGAGTCAGGAAACAAAATATACGCGGTTAAATGCAGCTCATGCCATAAAACAACCGATGAAAAACTGGTAGGGCCCGGATGGAAGGGTGTTACCAGCAGGCATTCCCCGGAATGGATCATGAATTTTGCCACCAATCCTGATGTAATGATTGACAAAGACCCGAAAGCGCAGGCCATGCTTGAATTATGCCTGGTAAGAATGCCTAACCAGAATTTAACAGATGATGATGCGAGAAATATTTATGAATTTATGCGCAAAAACGATGGCGTAAAATAATACAATAATTCTTTTTAACTCTAATAGCGCAATTATGAAAAATTTTCTTTCGTTTTTATTTTTCGGTATTTTTATTACAACTGTTATCATAAGTCTTCCTTCCTGCAAACCCAAAAATGCTGGTAATGCAGTTAGCGGCGATGCGGCAAGCAAGGTTTATGTAGCGCCGGGTAAATACGATGAGTTTTACAATTTTGTGTCTGGCGGTTTTAGCGGCCAGATGAGTGTGTACGGATTGCCTTCTGCACGTCTGCTGCGGGTTATTCCGGTTTTCTCTGTTGATCCTGAAAAAGGATATGGCTATAGCGAAGAAAGCAAGCCCATGCTGAATACGTCGCATGGGTTTGTGCCCTGGGATGATCTGCATCATGAAGATCTTTCACAAACAAATGGCGAAATAGATGGCCGCTGGATTTTTGCCAACGCCAATAACACACCGCGTGTGGCAAGAATTGATCTTACAACATTTCATACCGCCGAAATAATAGAATTGCCCAACAGCGCCGGCAATCATTCTTCTCCTTTTATTACAGAGAACACAGAATATGTTGTGGCCGGTACCCGCTTCAGCGTTCCGCCAGACAATGCCAATGGAGATGTTCCGATCAATTCTTACAAAAAGAATTTCAAGGGTTCTATCAGTTTTATAAGTGTAGACAAAACAACCGGCAACATGTCCATTGCATTTCAGCTGCGGTGCCCTGGCGTAGATTTCGACTTGAGCCATTCCGGCAAAGGCAAATCCAATGGCTGGTTCTTCTTCAGTTGCTACAATACCGAACAGGCCAATACGCTGCTGGAAGTAAATGCATCACAGCGCGACAAAGATTTTATTATGGCGGTGAACTGGAAGAAAGCGGAGGAATACCTGAAAGCCGGTAAAGGTGTAAAAGAAACAGTAAGGTATGCACACAACGTATATAGCGAAAAAACACATTCCGCCATATCAGAAATAAAAACCGAAGTGACTGTGTTGGATACCAAAGAACTAAAAGACATCTGTTATTTTGTTCCCTGTCCAAAATCGCCGCATGGTTGTGATGTTGATCCTACAGGGGAGTACATTGTAGGAAGCGGCAAACTGGCTGCCCTGATTCCTGTATTTAGTTTCGATAAATTAATGAAAGCCATCGCTGCAAAGGATTTTATCGGCGATTATGATGGCATACCTGTTGTTAAGTACGAATCAGCTTTGTACGGTGAGGTAAAGAAACCAGGACTTGGACCATTGCATACTGAATTTGACGGAAAGGGCAATGCCATTACTACTTTCTTTGTTTCCTCAGAAATTGTTAAATGGAATATCAAAGATTTAAAAATACTTGACCGCGCACCTACTTATTATTCTCCAGGCCATTTGTGCATACCCGGCGGCGACACCCGGAAGCCCAATGCCAAATATGTAATAGTGTATAATAAAATCACCAAGGATCGTTACCTGCCCACTGGCCCGGAATTAGCGCAAAGTGCCCAGTTGTTTGACATCAGCGGCGATAAAATGCAATTGATCTTAGATTTCCCAACCATTGGCGAACCGCACTACGCACAGGCAGTAGCAGCAGATGTCATAAAAAATAATTCTGTCAAGTTTTATAAACTGGAAGAAAATGAAAACCCTTTTGTTGCAAAAGGAGAGGGCGAAGCCAAAGTAGTGCGGAAAGACAAAAGAGTGGATATCTATATCACCGCTATCCGTTCTCATTTTGTGCCAGATAATATAGAGGGTATTAAAATGGGTGATGAAGTATACTGGCATGTTACCAACCTCGAGCAGGATTGGGATGTGCCCCATGGTTTTGCTATTAAGGGTGCGTTGACCGGCGAGCTGCTAGTTATGCCCGGAGAAACACAAACATTAAAATGGAATCCTGAAAAGCCCGGCATGTATCCTTTTTATTGCACAGACTTCTGTAGTGCACTGCACCAGGAAATGCAGGGATACGTAAGGGTATCTGCTGCCGGAAGTAATACGCCGCTTTTATTCAGCACCGGTAAAAACATGCCGCCAAAAGACACGACAGGAACAAAATAAAAATAGCAAATACCTGCTGTTACAATCATGGCGATCCATTTTGCAGCTGCGGGTATTGTTGAAGCCGATCAAAATAATAAAAACATATTTATATGAAACTGGTAAATACATTGCTGCTTTTTATGTTATTGCCGGGAATGATTGCCTGCAACAATGCAGCCGAAAATACTGCAGCCGGCAATATTGCCGGACAGCCTGCTGCACCAGCCGGCGGACAGGAAAATGTAAAAGATGATGTGTCTGCGAAAGATGTAGTAAAAGTTGCGGTTGGTTCAAAAGATCATACAACCCTGGTGGCTGCTTTAAAACAGGCAGACCTGGTAACTTCTTTGTCGAACGCAGGGCCGTTTACCGTATTTGCGCCAACCAATACTGCTTTTGATAAATTACCCGCTGGCACAGTAGACGGTTTGATGAAACCCGATCAGAAAGAAGCGCTCCAAAATATTCTTCAATACCATGTAATGCTTGCTGCCATGAAAGCAGATCGTTTTACAGATGGCCAGGTATTGGGTATGGTGAACGGCGATAATGTTACCATCAGCGTAAAAAATGGAAAAATAATGCTGAACAACAGTGCCACCATTGTTGCTTCCATTGTTGCCTCTAACGGAATTGTACATGTAATAGATGGCGTATTGCTGCCACCTGCCAAAAAATAGAGAGTCTGTACGGAGTTGAATGATTAACCATAAAATGGTTTACAATGAAAAATAAATTGAGTAGAATCAGCAGGCTTTTACTATTGCTGGGCGCCATTGGGCTGGTAATTGTCATTTTTGTTCCCATCTGGCGCATTGATTTGGATGCACCCCAGTATCCGGAAGGCCTGAGCCTTACTATACATGCCAATGGATTGAAAGGCAATGTTGATATCATCAACGGACTAAACCACTACATTGGCATGAAGAGCCTGCACAATGAAGATTTTATAGAATTTAAAATACTTCCTTACTGTATCGTCATTTTTGCCGTTGTCTTTGCGCTGGTTGCATTCCTGAACAGCAGGCGTTTACTAAATGCCTTGTTTGTGTTGTTTGTATGCTTTGGTATTTTGGCGATGGTTGATTTCTGGAAGTGGGAATACAATTACGGCCACAACCTTGATCCGGACGCTGCCATCATCGTTCCAGGCATGGCCTACCAGCCGCCCCTGATTGGATTTAAACAGTTATTAAATTTTGGCGCCTATTCAATCCCTTCAACAGGGGGTTGGCTGTTTATTGGTGCTGGCATACTATTGCTTATCCTGGTAGTAAAAGAATGGCGCAATTATAAAAAAAAGCCCGCATTCGGTACATTTCACAAAGCAACGGTTGCCGCTGCATTGGTGTTTTTTGCAAGCTCTTGCAACAACCGGCCTGGTGCCATAATCGTGGGAAAAGACCAATGCAGTTATTGCAAAATGATTGTGAGCGATAACCGCTTTGGTGCACTATTGGTAACCCAAAAGGGAAAGAGCTATAAGTTTGACGATGCACATTGTATACTTTCCTGGATAAAAGAAAACCATGCAGGCGTTGTTGATTGTTATTTTACTGACTTCAGTAATGCGCATGTGCTGATAGCAGCGGGACATGCCATGTTCCTAAAAAGCGATGTACTAAAAAGTCCGATGGGTGGTAATATAGCCGCATTCAGCAGCATCACCGATCTGCACGCAGTACAAAAACAATATAATGGAATTGTGCTTCACTGGGATGAATTACAAAAACTATGAAGAAGGGTTACTATATTGTCATTATTTTTTTGTGTGCAGCTTGTGCCGCTTCTGCAAGAACCATTACGGTTGGCAAACACAAGCAATATGCCGGCATACAGGAGGCCATCAACACAAGTTCTGCAGGCGATACCGTTTTGGTTGAAGAAGGCCTTTACCATGAAAAGACCATTACCATTAATAAATCCATTGTGCTCACCGGAGACCAATACCCCGTGCTTGACGGAGAATATAAGTATGAAATTATTTCGATAAAAGCCAGCTATGTTACCGTTATAGGATTCAAACTCATTCATTCCGGTATTTCCAGCATGGAAGACCTGGCCGGCATTAAAATCTACAATACCAGCAACGTTGTCATCTCGGATAATATATTGCTGGATACCTTCTTTGGTATTTACGTACAGGCCGGCAATAACTGCACCATTGAAAACAACCAGCTAAAAGCTTCGTCACAAACAGAACAGCGTAGTGGCAACGGCATCCATTGCTGGAAAAGTGATAGCCTCCGCATCATTGGAAACCATATTTATGGTCACCGCGATGGCATCTATTTTGAATTTGTTACACACTCCGTCATTTGGAGAAATTTGTCTGAACACAATATCCGCTACGGGCTGCATTTTATGTTTTCAAATGACGATGCCTATATCTCAAACATTTTGCGTAACAACGGTGCAGGTGTTTCTGTTATGTTTACGCACGGTGTAAAAATGTTCAATAATTTTTTTGAGGACAACTGGGGCGATGGGGCGTTTGGTCTTTTAATGAAAGAAATATCCGATAGTTATGTTATCGGCAATCAGTTTACCAATAATACCAGCGCTATTTTTATGGAAGGCGCCAGCCGGATTCAGGTAGAAAAAAATGAATTCAGAAATAATGGTTGGGCTATGAAAATACAAGCAAGCTGTATGGACAATGTCATTAAACAAAACAATTTCCTGTCAAATACTTTTGATGTGGGTACCAATGGATCGCTTGTGCTGAATAAGTTTGATTACAATTACTGGGACAAGTATGAAGGGTATGACCTGGATAAAGACAATACCGGTGATATCCCTTTTCATCCTGTCAGCCTTTTTTCTGTGATTGTTGAAAAGAACCCGCCCGCGATGATGCTGTTCCGGAGTTTTATGGTATCCCTGCTTGACAAAACAGAAAGGATATTGCCGAGTCTTACACCAGAAAACCTGAAAGATAATTATCCATACATGAAGCCTTTTAAATTATGGTTATAGCAACCAATGTATCTAAACAGTTTGGTAAGCTGAAGGCACTGAACGATGTTTCATTTACCTGCAACAAAGGCGAATGTATTGCACTAATCGGTCCCAACGGCAGTGGGAAAACAACGCTTATTAAGAGCATCCTGGGAATGGTAGTGCCGGACAATGGCTTTATTACATTTAACGGAAAAAATATTTTGCACGATTGGCAGTACCGCGAGTTTATTGGTTACATGCCGCAGACTGGCCGCTACCCCGAGAACATGACCATTGGCCAGGTGCTGGATATGATGAAGGACATACGTAAGGAAAATCAAGGCCGGCAGACCGATGACGATCTGGTTAACGCTTTTCAGCTGGGCAATTTATTGAACAAACGTATGCGTACCTTGTCTGGTGGCACTACGCAAAAAGTAAGTGCGGCGCTGGCTTTTCTTTTTAATCCCGATGTGTTGATATTGGATGAACCAACTGCAGGTCTTGATCCGCTGGCATCAGAAATACTGAAAGAGAAAATTGTACTGGAGAAAAAGAATGGTAAACTGGTATTAATTACCTCACACATACTGAGCGAACTTGATGATTTGGTAACACAGGTTATTTATATGCAGGATGGAAGCCTTATTTTTCATAAGAGCATTGAAGCACTCAGGAAAGATACGGGTGAAGATAAACTGTCGAAAGCCATCGCTAACGTAATGATGAATAAATAGCAGCATGAAAAAAATTATCAAATACGTGATTGCTGATATATTGCGCAATAAAATAGTATTGGCATACACATTTTTTTTACTAGTCATTTCCCTAAGCGTTTTTAGCATTGAAGACAATGCCGGTAAGGGACTGCTGAGCCTTTTAAACATTATCCTGATTATTGTTCCACTGGTATCCATTGTTTTCTCAACTATTTATATTTACAACAGTGCAGAATTTATAGAGTTGCTGGTAAGCCAGCCATTGCAGCGTAAAAAGATATGGACCAGCTTGTTTGCCGGACTTGCAGGTTCCCTGTCCATTGCCTTTTTTACCGGCGCCGGCATTCCCATATTCATTTTCGCTCCTGCTACAACTGGTTTTATGATGACAGGAATGGGAATCCTGTTATCCGTCATTTTTGTAGCGATTGCTATGCTGGCGGCGGTTACTACCCGTGACAAAGCCAAAGGTATAGGCATCTCCATTTTATTATGGCTTTATTTCTCGCTCATCTTTGATGGCCTGGTTGTCTTTATCCTCTTCCAGTTCCAGGATTATCCGCTGGAAAAAGCAATGGTGATAATTAGTGCGTTTAACCCAATAGACCTCGGGAGAATTTTGATTTTACTTAAGATGGATATTTCGGCCATGATGGGATATACCGGAGCAGTATTCAAAGATTTTTTTGGTACAACGCTGGGTTTTACAATTGCATTACTGTTATTATTGTGCTGGATAATAATACCTACATGGTTTTCTCTGCGAAAGTTTAACAGGAAAGATTTATAAAAATGAAAAGGTATCAATCGCTTGCACCGTTGTCAAGAGAACACCATCCCGCATTACTGCTGGCACAGCTTCTAAAAAAGAATGCGCCGCTGTATAAAGGGATGCCCGCGGAGCCGGTTGCAAAAGCTGTATATGCCCTCAATTTTTTTCTAACTGATCTGAAAACTCATTTTGAAAAAGAGGAATTGCTGTTGAAAAAAGTGGCAGGATTTAATAAAGAAATCGACAGGGTTGCGGTTGAAATTATCCAGGAACACGGGGACCTGACTAATGATTTTCTTACTATACAAACAACAAAAGATCCGGCAGACAGGCTGGACGCTTTAGGCAGACAACTTGAACAGCACATTCGTAAAGAGGAACGTGTTTTGTTTCCATTGATTGAGCAATATTGCCCCGAAGCATTGCTAACTGAAATTGCCGTATTGATAACATAAAATGCGAACGATGAGAGGCGATATTAAAAACAGGGTTGATATAGAAACGCTCGTAAAAGCGTTTTATGAAAAAGTGAAATTGGATCCGGTTATCGGGTACATATTTACTGATATTGCAAAAGTGAATTGGGGAAAGCACCTGCCCGTAATGTTCGATTTTTGGGAAAATACCATTTTTTATACGGGTTCTTATACAGGTAACCCGATGAAGACCCATCAGCACCTGAATGCAATTTTTCCATTGCAGCCGGTACATTTTAAGAGATGGAATGAATTATTTATTGCCACCGCAGATGAATTATTTGAGGGCAGCAATACGGAATTGGCGAAACAAAGAGCTGTCAGCATTTCAACGGTAATGCAATTGAAGTTGTTTAATGGCATTGGATGAAATAAATGATGGTTCATCTATCACTTCCACGTATCGCCTGCTCCTATACCAGCTTCTTTGCTCCGTTTTTATGCAGCTGCATGCAGGTAATTTTACCAGTGTTAAAAATGAAACATTAGCTATGAGTAATGAAATACAATATATTTCCGCAGAAGAAGCTGTACAGGCAGTCCAGTCCGGCAACCGGGTTTTTATTCATGGCAGTGCCGCTACGCCTGTTCACCTGGTTAAAGCATTGCAGCAAAGGCATTCTGACATTACTAAAGTTGAACTGGTGAGCATCACCAATGTTGGCGATATTGATTTTGATAAGCCGGAATACCGGAAAAGTTTTTTCTTTAATTCATTGTTTGTCTCTGCCAATACAAGAAATGTAGCCAATAGCCATGATGGCGATTATGTGCCCATTTTTTTGAGCCAGATTCCGCAGTTGTTCAGGAAGAATATTTTGCCGATCGATGTAGCCTTTATTCATATTTCCCCACCGGATGCACATGGTTTTTGTTCGCTTGGTACCTCTGTAGACATCGCACGTGCTGCAGTAGATACCGCCAAAATTATTATTGCGCAGGTTAATCCCAAAATGCCGCGTACGCATGGAGATGGATTTTTGCATGTGAGCAAAATCAATTCGCTGGTATGGCATGAATGTGAATTGCCTGAAGTGGATTATTCTGCTAAAACGAGTGAAGCCATTAGCCAGATTGGAAAAAATGTTGCCTCGCTTATTGAAAATGGGGCTGCGTTGCAAATGGGCATCGGAAGCATCCCCGATCAGGTGTTACTAAATTTAACGGGGCATAAAGACCTCGGCATTCATACCGAGATGTTGTCCGACGGCGTAATACCACTGATTGAAAGCGGTGTTATCAATAACCGGCTTAAAAAGCTGAACGTGGGCCGCAGTGTCACTGGCTTTTTGCTCGGCACAAACAAGTTATACAATTTTGTAAATGACAACCCACAAATAAGAGTCATGGACATTGCCTATGTAAATGACACAAGTGTGATTCGACAGAATCCTAATGCCACTGCTATTAATAGTGCTATTGAAATTGATCTTACCGGCCAGGTTTGTGCCGATTCATTTGGAACTTACCAATTTTCTGGTATTGGAGGGCAAATGGATTTTATGCGTGGTGCTTCACTATCAGACAATGGAAAACCGATTATTGCGCTTCCGTCAACCACATCCAAAGGCCTTACACGCATTGTGCCATTCTTAAAAGAGGGTGCAGGTGTTGTAACCACCAGGGGCCATGTACATTGGGTTATAACAGAATTTGGTATAGTAGATTTATTTGGAAAAAACCTAAAACAAAGAGGACAAGCTTTAATCAGTATTGCGCACCCGCAGCACAGGGAAGTACTTGAGCGTTCCTTTTTTGAACGATATAAGTAAAGGGCAATCTCTCACAAAATAAGTTGGGAGATTCACAATGAGACTCCATCAAATAGTTTCACAAAATGTCTGCTGAAACGGCAAACTTGCATTACGCCGGCGGTATAAATCAAATGCGTTGCAGATTTTCCTGGTAAAATGATCTATGCCAATATCCATGCACTGCAAGCAGCGCCGCATGGCCGGTTCTGCCTGTCGTGAGTACTGAATGAAAGATACCCGGCTGCATTTATAAGTTCTGCATACAGGCAAAATAAAACGGTAAGCCACAGGTTATGGCTATAACTTCTTTTTTGACCGGGATGCCAAAGCATAATTGAATTATGGTTATGAATAGTACAAATACTTTGATTAATTATTGCAGGCGGGATGATTAAGATCATAGCGTTTATTGAATTTGATCATAAGACACCGGTGAAGCGCTGATTATTTTAGCGCTCTTATATTCAATACGGTATGTCGACCAGAATTGTCAATGGTATAAAGACGCCCTGTTTTCATTGCGGCGAAGCTTGCAATACAGAAAATATCCGTACTGACGATAAATTATTCTGTTGTGAAGGATGCAAAATTGTTTATGGGGTTTTGAACCAGGAAGGATTATGTGACTATTATAACCTTAATAAAAACCCCGGGATCAATCAGAAAACAAATGCCAGGAAAGATAAATTTGCGTTCCTGGACAATACAGATATACAAGCCAGGCTGGTAAGCTTCAAAGATGAACAGGCGGTACATGTAAATTTTTATGTACCTCAAATACATTGCAGTTCTTGCTTATACCTCCTTGAAAATCTGCATAGGTTAAACAAGGGCATCATTTCCTGTAAGGTTAACTTTACCAGTAAAGAAGCGGCGGTTGTCTATTTGGCAGACGAAACCAGCCTGCGTAACGTGGCAGAATTGCTAACAAGTATTGGCTATGAACCATATATCAGTCTTAATGATTTAAAGACTACCCGCCCAACCGTTGAAAGAGGAATGATATACCGCCTGGGTGTTGCAGGTTTTTGTTTCGGTAATATTATGCTGATGAGTTTTCCTGAATATCTCGGTATTGACGCAAGCGAATCAATGCTCCGAAATCTGTTTCGCTGGATGAATTTTGGTTTATCTGTACCCGTATTTTTATATGCTGCTTACCCGTTTTATAAATCTTCCTATAAAAGCCTCCGGCACCGGTTCCTTAACATTGATGCGCCAATTGCGCTGGCCATCATCATCACATTTGTGCGCAGCGCATGGGAAGTGTTGTCAGGAACCGGCGCTGGTTATTTTGATTCTATGACGGGCATCGTTTTTTTTATGCTTGCCGGCCGCATATTGCAGGATAAAACATACCGGCAGCTTTCTTTTGACCGCGACTATACTTCCTATTTTCCAGTAGCGGTTTCTGTAATTCACCAAAACGAAGAAATTGCTACGCCACTGCCAGCCATTAAACCTGGAGACACCTTGCTTCTCCACAATGAAGAATTGATACCGGCGGATGGAATCCTCACGAAAGGAAGGGCCTGCGTCGACTATAGTTTCGTTACCGGAGAATCAATGCCGGTACTAAAAGAAATGGGTGAACTTGTATATGCCGGTGGCAAACAAACTGGTGGCAATATTGAAATACTGGTAGTAAAAGAAGTTGCACAGAGTTACCTTACCTCACTCTGGAGCCGCGATGAATTAAAAAACAAACCAGTTGAGGCGGTTTCATTCGTTCATTTACTCAGTCGATATTTTACATGGGTTGTTTTTGGCATTGCGCTGGTAACTGCTTTTTACTGGAAAATAAATGACCCTGCTAAAATCTGGACTTCCATAACTGCTATTTTTATTATTGCATGCCCGTGTGCGTTATTGTTGTCAAATACTTTTACGAACGGAAGTATCTTGCGCATCCTCGGAAGAAACCATTTTTATCTGCGCAATGCTCAAACGATTGAAGACATTGCAAAGACTTCCCATATCGTATTTGATAAAACAGGAACGCTTACCGCTTCAGGTCAGCAGCAGATTATTTATGAAGGAAAATCATTGTCGTCCTTACAAAAAAAGCAACTCGGCACATTGGCCGCATGCTCAAGTCATCCGCTTAGTCGCGCCCTGGCAAGATCGTTTGGCGGCAGCCATAATTTATACCTGCGCAGTTATAAAGAAATACCTGGTGAGGGAATAGAAGCAATTGTCGATGAAACGCTTGTAAGGATTGGAAGCTGTCGGTTTATAACCGGCAACACGAAATTTCAACGGGCCACCGTCGCCTATATAAGCTTCGGTGACAATTTGCACGGATGGTTCAAGTTCGATAGTCATTACCGTGCAGAAGTACCTGCCTTAATAGCCAGTCTGAAAAAACGTTTCCGTCTTTCCGTGCTAACCGGCGATAACGAGGCAGAGCGATTGAAACTGCAAAAGTTATTTGGTAGCGACGCTGTACTCCTCTTCTCTCAAAAACCTGAAAACAAACTTACCTATATAAAACATTTGCAGGCCAGGAACGAAAAAGTGATGATGATTGGTGATGGATTAAATGATGCAGGCGCGCTGAAACAAAGCGATATTGGAATCGCATTATCGGAGGATAACAACAATTTTACGCCGGCCAGCGATGCTATTATGTCTGCGGGCGAACTTTCAAAACTCACAAAGTTTATTCAACTCTGCAAAGCCAACCAGCGCATCGTATTGACCAGTTTCATATTATCTGTCTGTTATAATGTTATGGGATTATTTTTTGCCGTGCAAGGGAATTTGTCGCCACTTGTAGCAGCTATTTTAATGCCAACCAGCTCCCTCTGTATTTTCCTGGTAACATTCGGTAGCACTAACTGGCTCGCAAAGCGCATGAATCTCTGAGACAACGAATTACAGCACTGATAAAAATCATCTCCATGCATGATGCAGATTATCTTTTACAATAATTTGTCAAAATACTTTTACCGCACAATAAAAAATAATTATGAGTGTCATTGTCATCCTTTTGATTGCGAGTGTAAGTGTTGCATCTCTTTTTTTACTTGCTTTTCTATGGAGTGTAAAATCAGGGCAGTTTGAAGATGATAATTCTCCCGCATCAAGAATATTATTTGACGATAAGCCATCCGATATCAACAAATAAACCAAACATAAAATCAAAAGCATTATATGGAATCAGTTGCAACTACTTTAGGTTCACAAAATGGCGGGTTTGGATATTCCCCGCGTCCGGCGGAAGTTGATAAATTTTTTTACGATAACAAAATAGTACGGGCATTTGGCTACGCTACTGTAATTTTTGCCATAGTAGGTATGCTGGCGGGTTTGTTTGCTGCAATTCAGATATACCTTCCGCAAATCAGTATGAATTTTGCGCCAACTACTTTTGGCCGTGTACGTCCGTTGCATACCAACGCAATTATTTTTGCATTCGTTGGAAACGCAACCTTTGCAGGCGTATATTATTCACTTCAACGTCTGTGCAAAGCCAGGATGTGCAGCGATAAACTAAGCTGGATCCATTTCTGGGGATGGCAGTCCATCATTGTTGCCGCAGCCATTACACTGTTGCTTGGTAAAACAACCGGTAAAGAATATGCAGAATTAGAATGGCCCATTGATATTGCCATTACGCTGGTATGGATAACATTTGGCATTAACATGTTTGGCACTATTATTAAAAGAAGAGAGAAGCACCTGTATGTTGCTATCTGGTTTTACATCGCAACCTGGGTAACCGTTGCATTGCTGCATATTGTAAATTCTATTGAAATACCAGTTTCTTTTATGAAAAGTTACAGCTGGTATGCCGGCGTTCAGGATGCACTGGTAGAATGGTGGTATGGTCATAACGCGGTAGCATTTTTTCTTACCACACCGGTGCTGGGCCTAATGTATTATTTTCTTCCAAAGGCGGCCAACCGGCCTGTTTATTCATACAGGCTTTCTATTATACATTTTTGGGCGCTGATATTCCTGTATATATGGGCAGGGCCACATCATCTTTTATATACTGCATTGCCTGATTGGGCACAATCACTCGGCGTAGTTTTTTCTATTATGCTCATTGCACCCAGTTGGGGCGGCATGCTGAACGGATTATTTACGTTGCGGGGTGCCTGGGACAAAGTTAGAGAAGAACCTGTACTAAAATTTATGGTAGTTGCCCTTACCTGTTATGGAATGGCCACATTTGAAGGCCCGATGCTGAGTTTAAAAAGCGTGAACGCTATTTCACATTTTACAGACTGGACCATTGCGCATGTACACATCGGCGGCCTGGGATGGAACGGATTCATGGCATTTGCTATTTTATATTATATGGTTCCTAAAATGTGGGATACTACGCTCTATTCAAAAAAACTTGCGACGAACCATTTTTGGCTGGGCACGATTGGCATTATTATTTATGCGGTGCCGATGTACTGGGCAGGTTTTGAACAAAGCCTCATGTGGAAAGCCTTTACACCAGAAGGCCAGTTAAAATTTCAATTTCTTGAAACGGTTACCAGTATAAAACCTTTTTATGTACTTCGCAGCATTGGTGGCGCCATATATCTTTCAGGTGCATTTGTTATGGTGTACAATCTCTATAAAACAATAAGGCAGGGTTCATTTATTGCAAATGAGGTAGCTGAAGCTGCGCCTCTTGTAAAAGAACTTCACCATAAAAAAGAATACTGGCACCGGGTGATTGAGAGAAAACCAATGACTATGCTGGTAATGAGTTTAATTGTTGTTGCCATTGGTGGAACGATTGAAATGATCCCAACATTTTTGGTAAAATCTAACATACCAACGATTGCCAGTGTTAAACCTTATACACCACTTGAATTACAGGGGCGTGATATTTATGTGCGCGAAGGCTGCTACAACTGTCACTCACAAATGATTCGTCCGTTCCGCGATGAGGTTGCACGATACGGCGAATATTCAAAGGCCGGGGAGTTTATATATGATCATCCTTTTCAATGGGGAAGTAAACGTACCGGACCGGATTTAGCGCGCGAAGGGGGCAAATATCCGGATAGCTGGCATTACAATCACATGTACGATCCGCGATCAATGTCGCCCGGTTCGATCATGCCACAATATACCTGGCTGCTGGATGATCAGCTTGACACCGCTTCTACACCTGCAAAAATAAGGGCCATGCAAACACTTGGTGTGCCTTATCCGGCCGGCTACGATAAAATAGCTAATATTGATTTGATGCGCCAGGCAGACTCCATCACCACGAATCTGAAAAAAGATAAGATTGTTACTCCACCCAACGCGGAGATTATTGCTATGATAGCCTACCTGCAAAGAGTTGGTACAGATATAAAACTGCAACCTAAAAAAGCATTGGCAGAAAAATAAAGTATATATCATGAAATTCATTCACTATATAGAAAAAATTGGCGGTGTTGATATATTCGGAACCGTATCGCTTGCCATATTTACGTTGTTTTTTGCCGGCATGCTGGTATGGGTATTCAGAACCAGTAAGAAAACATTTGATGAAATAAACCGGATTCCACTAGATAACTAAAATTTAAAAACTGTTTATATGCTGTTCAACATGCGTGCATCATTGAAATACGGAGTATATTTTTTAGTACTGTTAATGCTGACTACTACCCAATCACTGCATGCGCAGGGACCGCCCGTGCCATCTTCTCTGGAGAATCCTTTGGTAATTGGCTTTATAATATTGATGCTGATTTTATTGCTTGTAGTAGGACTGCTGGCGAATTTGTTACTGGGTGTTGCACAGGTGAAAATGAAAAAGGAAAAAGAATCAATAGCTGCAAAAATTGTTATACCTGCAGTTATACTATTTCTTTTTTTTGCTAGCCCTGTAGTTGCTCAAGACAGAACGATGACCGCTGCTGCAACCATCGTTCCGGCAGGTATAGCCGGCGTTTCAACTACTGCCTTTTATTTAATGACGGCTGTTATTTTTGTCGAATTACTCGTTATTTTTTTATTGCTCATTCATGTAAGAACACTGCTGAAAGTTGAAAAAGAAAAAGTAGAACAGGCCAGTCAGGCAATTTTACTTAACGTCAAACTTGGCAGGTTGTGGGAAAAACTTAACAGTTTCAAATCACCAGAACAGGAAGCAGACATCGATCTCGGTCATGATTATGATGGCATCCGCGAACTGGATAATCGTTTGCCCCCCTGGTGGCTGTATGGATTTTATCTCACCATTATTGTTGCATGCGTTTATTTTTACCGCTTTCAAATATCCCATACCGGACCTTCTGGAGTACAGGAATATGAAACATCCGTTGCAAAAGCAGATATCGAAATCAAAGAATATTTATTAAAAAAAGGTGATTTGGTGGATGAAAATACCGTCACCGTATTAACGGCGGCAGATGAAATTGAAGCTGGAAAATCAATATTCGTAAAGTCTTGCGTAGCTTGTCACAATGAGGGTGGCGCCGGCAACGTAGGGCCTAATCTTACAGACGATTACTGGTTGCATGGCGGAGATATAAAAAGTATTTTTAAAACAATCCGTTATGGTGTTAATGCGATGCCGCAATGGCAAAATAGTTTTTCGAATAAGCAAATCGCAGAACTTGCCAGTTATGTAAAATCGCTGAAAGGAACAAAGCCAGCCAATCCAAAAGCGCCGCAGGGTATCTTATATAATGAAGATGATAAGGGTACAAAAACAACCGCTCAAGTTTCTATCGGGGTAAACAGCGCACTAAAAAGTCACTCAAATAACCCGCACCATGAATGAAACAATGACAAACGATCTTAAAATCAAGCCACCAGCTAAAGAATCGTTTCGCGACCGGCTGGCGACTGTTGACGCAAAAGGAAAAAGAAAATGGGTTTTTGCGCAACAACCGAAAGGAAAGTTTTACAACACCCGCACGTTGGTTAGCCTGGGCTTTTTCATTTTATTTTTTGCGTTGCCTTTTATTAAAGTGAATGGAAGGCCGCTGTTTCTTTTCAATATTCCGGAAGCGAGATTTATAATATTTGGCAAGATATTCTGGCCGCAGGATTTTTTTATCCTTGGGGTTACGATGATTACTTTTATTGTTTTTGTTGTTTTATTTACGGCAGCATTCGGTCGTTTATTCTGTGGCTGGGTTTGTCCGCAAACAATTTTTATGGAAATGCTTTTCCGGAAAGTTGAATACTTAATTGAAGGCAGCGCAGCAGATCAAAAATTATTAAGAAATAGTCCCTGGACCGGCAGGAAGATTCGTGTAAAGCTAGCAAAGCATATTTCGTTTTTTGTTCTGGCATTTATCATCGCAAATTTTTTTCTTTCTTATATCATTGGTGTTGACGCATTAAAAAAAATTATCTTTGAACCCTTAACTGAACATGCCGGCGGCTTGTTTTCAATCCTTATTTTTTCTGGTGTGTTTTATGGTGTGTATTCGTATTTCCGCGAGCAGGCCTGCACTGTGATATGTCCTTATGGGCGATTACAGAGTGTGTTGCTCGACAGAAATTCAATGATTGTGGCATATGATTATAAAAGAGGTGAGCCGCGCGGCAAATTTAAAAAAACGAAAACTGCAGAACTAAATACGGGCGATTGTATTGATTGTTTTCAATGCGTAAAGGTTTGCCCGACAAGTATTGATATACGTAATGGCACCCAAATGGAATGTGTTGGCTGTACCGCTTGCATTGATGCGTGTAATGTAATGATGGACGCAACCGGGAAAGATCATGGATTAATACGTTATGCATCTGAAAATGGAATTTCCGAAGGAAAAAAATTAAGCTACACCGGCAGAATGAAATTTTATACCGTGGTGCTGATCATTCTTGCGGGCCTGCTTTCTTTTTTATTGGTTACACGTAAGAATGTAGACGGAACCATCGTTCGTGCAGCAGGTATGCTGTACCAGGAGAGAGGTGAAGACAGTCTGTCTAACCTGTATACAATTAAAGTAATCAATAAAACACTTACAGATATACCTATTACACTGCGTCTTGAAAATGCTCCTGGAAGAATTATTGAAGCAGAAGGGAAAAGCATAGAGGTAAAAAAAGAAGCGCAGGGAACAGGATCATTTTTTATTGTTTTACCAAAGAGTTTTTTGAAAAAAAGAAAATCAGACCTGGCTGTAGGCCTTTACCAGGGCGATATAAAAATTGCCGTTGCGTCAACCACCTTTATGGGTGCTTTTAGTAAATTTTAAATGGAATAATTATGAGTTGGGGATATAAATTAATGGCCACATTCATTGTTTTTGCCGTAATGATGATTTATATGGTATACCGTTGTTTTGGAACCAATTTTGAACTGGTTGAAAATGAATATTACAAAAGCGAATTAAAATACCAGCAGGTTATAGACGGAACAAATCAGGCAAATTCGCTGAGTACTGCTCCTGTATTAAACCAATTGGGAAATATGCTCGTGCTGAAAATGCCGGACGAAATGAAGAATGGAAATGTTTCAGGTTCTATATTGTTTTACTGTGCCTATAATTCTAAAAAAGATAAAAAAATTTTATTGATGCCTGATACAAATGGAACACAGGCCTTCAATCATATAATAACGCCGGGCATCTACACCGTAAAAATTGATTGGAACAAAGCCGGGAAGAATTATTATGCAGAGAAAAAAATAACTGTTCACTAATGATAGCAACTATTCTCATAGCAGGTTTCACGTTGGGTTTTGCAGGCAGCCTGCATTGCGTAGGGATGTGTGGCCCGTTAAGCCTTGCCTTACCGACGTATCACTTATCTCCTTTTTTAAAATTACTTTCTTTATTTGCTTACCAGGCCGGAAGAATTATTACTTATTCTCTATTGGGATTAATATTCGCCCTTGCAGGAAGAGGGATTTATACGGCCGGTATCCAGCAATGGTTCTCAATTACATTGGGAATTTTTATATTGTTGCTGGCAACACTGTATTTTGTTCAGGGCAATAGCATTCATCTTTCTTTTTTAAGCCGCGGATATGCCTTACTGATGAATTTGATTTCTGCAATAATGAAGAGCCGTTCGGGCCTGCCTGGTTTTTTGCTGTTGGGAATGGCAAATGGCTTATTGCCTTGCGGAATGGTATATGTTGCGCTGGCTGCTACGCTGTCATTTTATAAAGTTTATGAGGGTGTTGCATTTATGGCCATGTTTGGAGCCGGCACTTTACCAACCATGATGCTGATTGGGTATGGAGGGCACATGATAAGTCCCGTGCTAAAAAATGTTTTTCGGAAATCTATACCGTTTTTCATTGCGGCGACCGGAATAATTTTGATCATTCGGGGGTTGAATCTTGGAATTCCCTTTATCAGTCCGCAGCTTTCACAAACAAGCGGCCAGGTTATTATTTGTCATAAGTAAGATCTACCTGCAGAAATAAAACACTTAAAATGTTCCAAGTTTATCTTTCTCCGTGTCCTGGTAACCAAATTCTTCATCGCCCAATTCTTTGCCACTGTATTTTCCACTTTTTAAAATTGTATAAATCAGCCAGCAAAGTAAAAACGGCGCAAGCATCAGCATGATGAATGAATAAATGAATGTGGAAGGGAACTGGAGCAAAATACAATAAATAACCAGGTAGCAACTTACTACAACTGCCGGCAAAGTATCATTTCGTAGCATAAAAGTTATTTTGTAATAATGTTATAAATATTGTACCAGCTTATAGCATACTGAATAAGCCGGGCTTTGGGGCACAATTTCCTCCTCTTAAGCTTCGCAATGTATATATATAGTCCTGCAAATGGTGCAGCACGTCTGGTATTGAGTTTGATTTTACGCTAATTAAAAGGTTTGGAATTTGTTACAAAAACATATGCTTCACTTCCCACGGCCAACGGCTGATTCATTTTGAACGGGGCCATATCCACTTTAATGACGCAGCATTTGTTTTATGAATTGTTTTCGCCGGGATTTTGATAAATGCTCGCGGCTTTAAAAACACAGTATCCCCATCTCTTAGTTCTATTTTGAATTCGCGCTCAGGTACCATAAAAACGCCTCCGTGTTGCTGTGGTAATTCCATCGCTATTCTTTCTGTATCAGGGCCATTCGTTATACAATGGTCATGTACATTATCAACAATAAAATTATTATATGCTTGTCACCCTGGCCGCTGATTTTTTTCAACCGGGTAAAATGGATAACAGTCAATAACGAAAGACATGTCTTATGCAAAACCCGCTGGTTTATCAACGCTTCAAATTAATTACTATACAAACATAAAAAAATAAAATGACCATTGTTACCGGCCCCGGCAAAGAAACGGAGAGCCCATGGCACTTGTATTGGACAGTGAACCTGTTCATCTTGCTTTATTGGGACCAGTAGAATAAGATTTGGAACAAGCTGCTGCATTTGCAAAAGCAGCGGATGTAAAAGCATTAAGGGACACATATTTCACTAAAGAAGTTAAGAATTAAAAACCGTCAAAAAACATGCATCCTGTTCAAAGCGATTGTTGAATGAACAGACGGTTGGTCAGAATCCTTTTTCTTGCGGTCAAGTGTACACGCCATCTGATAGTTCACTGGCTGAAAGAGTTGTTCCTGGGAATGATAAGACTTACGGATTGGACATCGTTCTTATTACATACCACGAAGAGGGTATGGCGAATAAAAAGAAACCCATTAACTTTAAATACCCGCCAGTTACCCCGTATTAAACTACCCATCCGCTTTCAAACCTTTAAAATAAACCAGCAGCCATGAATGCCATTATGGATTTAACGGCCCGGGCCGTTTCATTTATCACCGCCATCCAAACCACGCTGTTAAATGGTGCAATTGCCGATGGCAAAAAAAATCAGTCTGTCAGTATCCTGACGCTGTCATTTAAAGACTTGGGGGCTACATTAAACCTTTTCTCAGGGAGGGAGGAAGCGGCGCAGGCAAAGGATCCCGATCTCCCGCCGCAAAAAATGGCTTCAGCGGTCCCGGATCATAGCGAGGTAGTCGCTGGCACTAAAATAGAAGAAGACGGTTTCGCCGTCAAAGCGATTGAACTGGTCTGGGTAAGCAAACAAAAGATCGCACCGGAATTAATGAAGCAACGATCGGTCGAGTACGCAATTTACCTGTCAGAGAAATTAGTCGCCTGGCTCAATGATAACAGGGCGGGTGGAATTGAGGACATGCAGCAAAAGAATGGTAACTATCCTTCGCCTTATACTTGGCGGGAAACCATCCGGAAAATATTATACGCCAATGCGGAACAGCGGAAGGCACTCGCAGTGGCGCTGGAATATCTGCCCATGCAGGTTGTGCTCGCGTTGGGCGGCGGAAAATGTTCCGCCTACCGCCAGCGGGTTTTGCAATTGTGGAATGCCAACCCGGATACGCAGGCTGGGTTGCTCGATGCCGAAGAAGCCGGCTGGCTCAGTGCGTTTAAAAAAGCATTTCCCGGGGACGCAAATCCGGACGGGTTGCTGGCAGATAATAATAAACTCTATGTCGCCCTGATCAAAGCGCTCGTGCCGTTGTCATTCGAACAGGTCTTTGATATGGAACTCAAAGAAATACAGCTCAACCGCGAACGACGTGCCAGCGAAGTACAGGTGGCAAAGCAAGTAGATGCCACAAACAAGACAGTTACTACTGCGGGACAGGCAAGTGATCCGTTTGAGCGGGCGGGTGAGATGGGCGGCCTTACGGCGCTCGCTTTTTCAGGCGGGGGGATACGTTCAGCTACGTTTAGCCTGGGCATATTACAGGGATTGGCCGCTAAGGGTCTCATTAAAGAATTTGATTACCTGTCAACTGTCTCCGGTGGCGGATATATCGGCAGCTGGCTCGCGGCCTGGATCAAAAGGGACGGCTCAGTGGTCAAAGTATCCAACCGCTTATGTCCGGGTTTGTCACCAGATCCGGCAGGGGAAGAATTGCGTCCCATCAAATGGCTCCGCATGTTCAGCAATTATTTTGCTCCGAATGCCAGCATTATGTCCGCGGACGCCTGGACAGTAGGAGTGACCTGGGTAAGAAACACTTTACTCAACCAGACTATTATTTTTTTATTCCTGCTGGGTGTGCTGTTTTTCGGTAACCTGCTGTTCATCGGTTGGTCGGATATGGCCTGTCAAAAAATTTACTCAACAAACGGAAGGGTATTGCTGTATAGCATAATAACACTGACACCGGTATCACTGCTGGCAGGGCTTGGTATGCACGCCTACCATAGCCAGGGCATCCGCTGGCTGAAAATAAGAAAACAGGATACGATAAGGATAAGTAATATTTTACTCTTCATTGCTTTTGCAGGAGCGTATATAATTGCAGCCTGGTTATCGTCCGTATGGTACCATGAAAATATCCTGTGCGTTTCTTATGCAGATAAAGTACAAGCTTTATTTCCTGCTGCTATTGTGAATGCCGCGTCGCTGGTGGTGGTCGCTATACTGGGGAAGTACAATATTTGTATCGCAGAATTATTAACCTTCGTAGACGATCGGCTAAAACAGGCAGTGGCATGGACCATGTTACTGGTGACCGCAGCGATCACTGCCGGGATGAGCCTGCTATGCATTACCGGCGCCTGGGCATTGCTGCAGAAAATAGGACACTCTTCCTGGTATTATTTCATCCACTACGAGATGGAATGCAAGTTTATTCTTGGCTTCCCACTGGTACTGGAAGTATTCAGTGTGACACTGGTGGCGAGGATGGCCCTGCTGGGCAGGTATTTCCCCGACGAAAGAAGGGAATGGTGGGGCAGGATGGGGGCTTATATTCATCGCACCTCGTTTTTGTGGATACTCATCGCTTCCGCGGCGCTGTTGGGAAAAGATTTTATTGTGTGGATATTCAGGCAAAACGCTGTAGCCAGTACTGCGGTCACAGGCGGATGGGCGGCGATGATTCTCTCGGCAGTAAAAGCCGCATTCAGCAGCAAAGTATCGGGTGATAACAAATCAGGTTCTGCAACCGCGGGATTTGTCAATATCCTGGCCATGATCGGTCCTTACCTTTTTGCGCTTGGGTTACTCATTTTTTTACCGGGCCTTATCAGGCCTGTCTATGAATTGGTGTACCACAAAGTATTCGGGCAGACAGGCGACGTGACCCATTTTAACAAATTCTATATCCTTTGTATCATGGCGACCTGCCTGCTGACGGCACTTTTGCTGTCGATGCAGGTCGGCGTCAATGAATTCTCTATGCACCATTTTTACCGCAACCGGCTGATACGCGCTTACCTGGGTGCTACACGGCGGGCTACCGATCGGCAGAAATCTTCCAATCCTTTCACCGGCTTTGATATGCGCGATGATGAGAAGCTGGCGAACATGAAAAATAAGTACGGGTACTATGGACCCTTTCTTATTTTAAATGCGGCGCTCAATGCATCACAGGTAACAGACCTTGATCGCCAGGACCGCAAAGCTGAATCCTTTGTTTTTACACCATTCCATTGCGGTTTTGATTTCAGTATGATCAAAGCAGGGGGCGATGCAAAACTGAAGTCCTACGATTATGCGTACCGGCAAACAAAAGATTATGCATTTACTGATCGCGGACCAACCATTGGCACAGCGATGGCAGTATCCGGGGCAGCCGTCAATCCGAACCAGGGGTATCATTCTTCACCGGCGACTGCGTTTTTACTTACCGTTTTTAATGTGCAGATGGGATGGTGGATGGGTAACCCCCGTAAAAGCACCTGGCGGAGATCGGAACCCAGGTTTGGACTGGGTTATATTTTTAATAATCTGGTGGGCAAGACCAATACCCGGAGTGATTATGTTGCGTTATCGGACGGAGGGCATTTTGATAATATGGGTCTATATGAATTAATACGTCGCAAATGCGCTTATATTGTACTCTGCGACGGTGAGCAGGACGGAGATTTTACATGCGAAGGATTCGCCAATGCTATCAGGCGTTGCCGCATTGATTTTGGCGCTGACATACAAATTGATATCTCGCCTATTGTGACGCGCAAAAACAACAAGTTCTCCGGAGATCATTGCGCATTAGGTGATATCCATTACGCTGGTGGGGGGAAGCCGGGAAAATTACTATACATCAAATCTTCACTTGTGGAAAAAGATCTGCCGGTAGACGTCTTCGAATATGCGAAGAAAAATGATACATTTCCGCAGCAAACGACCGCCGATCAGTTCTTTGACGAGGAGCAGTTCGAGAGTTACCGGAAACTTGGCCAGTGGATAGCGGGCAAGGTGTTTGATGACAAGAATTTGGCTGAACTGCATTTACAATAAATTAAACAAGATCATTAGCGTTGCGTTATAAATCGAACATTTCTAGTTGATTATCATTTTGTTCTTTGAAATATTGTGATTGAGTTTGATTAAATAATTCGGTTATAGGCGTCTTCTCGAAAATTGAAATGCTTAAAACTTGTAAGATTTCATAGAGTGTTTGTTTTATCATAAATCTTTTTTTGGCAATAGCTACAAGCACATATACTGACACCGCTATCCATACTTGTGTTTTTACAGCGTTTTCAGATTGTCCCCAGAAAGATTTTATTTTAAGATGCTGTTTGATCCATTTAAAAAACAATTCAATTTTCC